>JBCCUY010000174.1:0-7090 GCA_039196145.1 Bacteroidota bacterium | reverse complement strand
ATTGATATGCTTTTAGTGATTTTCATGATTGTTGTTTTATTATTCCTGTGTTATTTTTCGAATTCGATTATTTGCAGTATCCGCTATATGTATTTCACCTTCGGGAGTGACAGCTAATCCATACGGATGTTTGAACTGGGCGGTGGCTACTGGCCCATCTTCTGTACCAAAGTTTCCCCCAGCATAGGTTGAAACCCTGCCTTCTTGGGTGATCATCCGAATTTTGTTGTTTCCATCATCTGTGATGTACAAGTTTCCCAGATTGTCCACCGCAACATCTTTTGGATGGTTAAAGGCTGTTCCAATAGTGCCATCGAAATCTCCCTCTCCATTGTTGCCAGCCATGAGTTGGATTTCGGTGTTTTCATAATGGATTTTCCATATAGAGTGTGAACTGAAGGAGACGATGTAAACATATCCATCCTGGCCAACCTCAATTCCTGTAAGGGTACCAAATCCCCCAGGAAACCTTGTTACCTGTTGTTCCTTGTCAATTTTGCGTATGGAATTGTTATTGGAATCTGCTACGTACACTACACCATCAGGAGTTACTGCAACCCCCCTAGGTGTATCAAATTGGGCGTCTTTACCAACCCCATTAGCATTTCCTTGATCGGATCCTGCAAGGGTAATCACATTGCCATCCGGACTTATTTTCCGGATTCTATGGTTTTGGGAATCGGCCACATAAACATTTCCTTCGGCGTCTACATCCACATCCCAAGGGGCATTGAAACGAGCTTCCAAGGCTGGTCCGTCTATCGAACCCTTTTCACCTCCAGCATAGGTGGTTACCTCCCCGTCAGGAGTAATTTTTCTTATCCGATGGTTGCCCGAGTCTGCAATAAAGACATTACCGTTTGCATCCACGGCAATGCCTGTAGGGTTGTAAAACTTTGCTGTTGAACCAAAGCCATCAGCATGTCCTTGGGAAGATCCCGCCACGGTATTTACTACGGTATCTGACAGGACATAGTTGAATTCTGGGCCAACAAGTACGGTGTCCCTCAGTTCCAATTTGATTTTTCCACTATAAGCCCTAGGCGGGACAGCGACTTCTATTTGCTCCTCTTGCACTTCAAAAGTCTCAGCCTGCGTATGGTTGAAGTAAATGGCCACCTCGGAAGCATCGGTGCCAAAGTTTTCGCCATTGATCCTTACAAGGGTGCCCTTGGGTCCAGTTAGGGGCGATACCTCACCTAATTTAGGCTTGGCAGGCGGTTTTATAGGGTCAGGATCCTCAACTATTGGATTAAGAACCACTGTTGCCTCATTGTCTTTGCTGCAAGCCATTACGATTATTGCGAACACAAGCATCCTTGCCAATCTTAACATTAGCTTCATTGTTCTGTCTTTTAAAGGGTGATGATTTACTCTCGTATGATCTTCTTGATTTTGTGGTTCTCGGTGTCAATTATGAACAGCGTACCTTCTTTGTTCATAAATAGTCCCTTACTGCCTTCCAATTGTGCTATGTCTGATCCTCCATCGGTATCTCCCTCTCCATTCCCAATCAATTTTGTGACTTTTCCGTCTGCGGACAGCATGCGAATATTATCATTACCAGAATCCGCAATAATGAGGTTTCCTCTATGATTCATTTGCACGTCATACGGTTGATAAAATGTAGCATCCATGGCATTCCCATTGTTTTCTCCAGAGTCTCCAGTACCGGCTACTGTCATCACTTCACCATCTAAACTTACTCTTCGTATACTATGGTTTAAACCATCGGCTATATACAGATATCCGTCATTTCCAAAGGTCATTCCGCGAGGGGTCTGAAACTCTGCTTGAAAGCCTTGGCCATCTTTAAAGCCAGTACCACTTCCAGCTAAGTGTTGTACTTGTCCTTCTGGAGTAAGTTTCAATACTCTTTCGTTGGCCCTATCCGCGATATAGAGCGTACCATCTTCTCCAACTGCCAATCCATCAGGACGATATAATTTGTCAGCTACCCCAGCAGCGTTGGTGAACTTCGTAAGCACTGTACTTACCATACCTTCAGGGGTTATTTTTCGTACCGCGCTATTCATGAAGTCGGTTATGTATAGGTTGTCTTGGTCGTCAATTGCAATTCTTAAGGGACTATCAAAGCGTGCATCCAAACGAAAGCCATCTTCAGAACCTGCTGTCCCGTCTATTGCTCCTGCGTAAATACTTACCTTGCCTTCAGGATCTATTATTCGGATAACATCATTGAGGTTGTCTACCACAAAGAGGTTACCTTGGCTATCCTCTACCATATCCGTGGGCTCTGAAAACTTTGCAACCTCCAACGAACCGTCTTCCAAGCCCTGAGTGCTTCCGGTAAAAGTTTGCACGCTTACAGTAAATTCATAGATAAAAGAACCTGCCAGAAGGGTCTCACCATTTACATTCACCTTTAATTCCCCACTATCGGCTCCCTTAGGAACCTCTGCTACTATTCTATCATCGGCCAGTTGGGCAATTGAGGTCTCCACAGCATTAAAATATACTTTAACCCCACTGTCATCTTTTCCGAAACCTTTCCCAGTAATGGTGACCTGTGTGCCATAAGGCCCACTTTTTGGGGAAAAAGCGGTCACCTTGGGCGCCACTTGAACTGGGCTTGGTTCTACCGCGGTAACTTCATTATCCTCTTTACTACAACTTAATACAGCACAGCATACAATGAGTAGGGTCATTGTTTTTGTGACTTCTTTCAATGCATCTTTCTTCTTTGCAGCTCTGTTTTTGTTCAAATCTTTAAAGGTGAGCATTTGCCAAACTTTGGCTGAGGCCCCATGGAAGAATCCTGTTTGATGCTGATAATTTTTAGGGTTTTCGAAGGTGCCAAACAGGATATCGAATATAGGTAGGTCCGAATAGTTGTGTTTATGAATTCCTTTCGCATGGTGTACCGTATGACTTTCAGGTCGTTGAATAATATACCCGAGCCAAGTGGGTGTTTTAATGTTTGCATGCTGAAACATCCCCAAAAAGTTGGTTACCAATAAGGTTACCGTAATAGCCTGGGGTGATAGACCTACTAACAAGGCAAAACAAATACTTCCCAATACGGTCCACCCAATCATATCCATGGGGCTGAAGTAGAAGGCACCGTAGGTGTCCAATCGCTCTGCACTGTGGTGCATTTGGTGAAAGGTTCTCCATAAAAAGTCGGATTTGTGCATGGCCCTATGCCAAACGTATACACCAAACTCGTACAAACACACCCCAACAAGACCGCCTATAGCCGCCGTTAAATTGGTTAAGTCAAACAATCGGTAAGGTTCCAAATAGGGGTCTATAAATAAGGGTAAATAGGAGGAGAGGAAAAAGAAAAAAGCAAAAGCGCCCAATCCTCTAAGTTTCCAAAATCTAACCTTGGGCAGTTTCCTTGCAGGAAAGGCTGCCTCCCAGATCATGAGTACAGCATACATGGCCAACACGGCTATGGATACTGGGTCCAATAAAATTTCCAATGGTGTAATCATGGTTCTACGTTTTAAAAATTAACACTGCAAACGTATCCATGATATACCCCTAAGCCCAACCTCACCTGTGCCAATAAAGCACAGATATGTTGCGACTTAAGTAATTGTTTTTAAGGAATTTAAATGGAATGCAAAAAATGTTGCAAGAGATGCAATTGAGGTTGCATTTGGTGTATTTTCACTTTATTGGAAAGTGTTACGGGTTTTGGGATACTGCACTGGGTAATTGTCCAAATTGTTCCTGAAAACACTTGGAAAAATAGGATGGATTTTGAAAACCTACACTATAAGCAATCTCGGCAACTGTGCCGCTTTTTTGTTGTAACATATCCATAGCACGGTGTAGGCGGAAGGAACGGATAAACTCGATGGGTGTTTGGTTGGTAATGGCCTTAACTTTTCGGAACAATTGTGACCTACTCAGTGCAACCGCATGTGAAAGTTCCTCAACTCCAAAGTGTTCATTGGCTATTTCAGTTTCCAGGATATCCGTTACCTGTTTCATGAATTCTTGATCAATGGAGTTAAGGGTAAGCTTTTTGGGCCTCAAAATGTCCCCAGTGGAAAAATGCTGATGGATTTTCTTTCTGATAGCCACCAGATTTTCTATCCGAATCAAGAGTTCTTCGTTGTTGAACGGTTTGGTCAGATAGTCATCGGCCCTACTTTTTAGCCCTTCCAATTTATCTTCTTTTGAAGACCGGGCCGTCAGTAAAATAATGGGAATATGGCTTGTCCTTACGTCTGACTTAAGGGTGTTGCAAACTTCGAGGCCATCTTTTTTTGGCATCATCAAATCGCTGATGATAATATCAGGAGTCGATTCCAAGGCGAGGGCAATGCCCTGTTCCCCATCTACAGCCTCTTCAATTTGGTATTGATGGCCTAAAACACTTCGGATATAACTTCTAAGGTCTGAGTTGTCCTCTATCAACAGTAAAAGGGGTAATCCAGTATCCTCATTTTCAATAGCATCGATTGCTGGGTCTAAATCTTTTTCCAAGGTTTGTACATTGGAGATTTTAGGACTGGGGGCAATGGCCACAATTTCGTCTTCATTTAAGTGGGATTTCCCTAGAGGTAGACTGACCTTAAAATTACTGCCTTCTCCCATGGTGCTTTCTACGGTCACAGTACCTTTATGAAACTCCACAAGTTCACGGACCAATGCAAGTCCAATTCCAGTACCTACGGCCTGGTCAGAGTTGGCGTTGGACGCCTGATAAAAGCGATCAAAAATGTGTTCCAGTTCCTCCTTTGGAATTCCGCTTCCCGTATCCGAAACGGCAATATTTAGGTTTTTCCCATCAGCTGCAATGTTTACCGCTACCTGCCCTCCTGATGGGGTATATTTTATGGCATTTGATAACAAATTGATGACTACTTCTTCCAATTTCTCTTGATCTGCATAGACAAAGTAAGAGGGTTCTTCTAGATTCAAAGAAAGGTCCACGCCCTTAATTTCGGCCATGGAGTGGAAGGAGGTCACCCATCCTTTTAATAAGGGGGCAATGTTCCCATAGGAGGCCTTTAAACCTATTTTTCCATCTTCTATTTTAGAGAGATCTAAAAGTTGATTGATGAGTTTGAGCAATCGTTTGCCGTTTCTTTCAATCATATCCACTGTTGGTCTGGTGGAGTCGTCCAATGTCTTTTTTAGTTGTTCCAGCGGACCTAAAATTAGAGTCAAGGGTGTTCTAAACTCATGCGAGATATTATGGAAAAAACGCGTTTTGAGCTGGTTGACCTCTTCTAGTTGTTGCCGTTGACTTTCCTTGGCCAATAACAACTCCTGATTTTTTTTACTACGAAATCTGAAAAACTGGAACACAAATCCAGCCACGATCAAAGCCAATAGAGCGCCCAGGGCATAGATGTTTTGCCATAGCCTTCTGGATTTGTTCTCTTGTTGCAAGGAGCTTATTTCCTGTTCCTGTTTTGCGGTATCGTATTTAATCTGGAGTTCGGCCAATTCCCGATTTTTACTATTGATGATCACACAGTCCTGAACGGCTTTGAAATTTTTGTAATACGCCAGGGATTTCTTGAATTCATTGCGCTTTTCAGCTAATAGGGAAAGACTTTGGTAAGTGCTGCCCATGGTATTGTAATTCCCCTCTTCTTGTTTTAGGACCAAAGCCCGGTTGAGATAAACATTGGCACTGTCCAAGGCCTCCAAACTTAGATGGGTTTCTCCTATTTTCTCTTGGATGTAGGGCATCAAAGGGAGCTCATTTTTTGAATTGCTCAATGCCCTTGCCCTGTGAAAATAGTCCAAACCGCTTTGGAAATCCTTCTTTGTTTGGTACACCTCGCCAATATTGACCAATGACTGTACCACCCCGCGGATGTTCCCCATTCCTTTTCTCAGTTCTAATGCCTTGTTGTGATAGACCACAGCACTATCAGGTTTTTTCAGATCCAGAAAAACGATACCCAGATTGTTATAGATGATGGAGGCCACCCGCTTGTCTTCAAATTTCTTATTGGCTTCCAAACTTTGTCGGTAATACTCCAGCGCTGCTTGAAAATTTTTGTTTTCCTCGTTTAAAACCCCCAAGGAGTTATTGACCTTTGCCAAACCCCTATGATCCGCAATCTCTTCCTTTAACTCTTTACTGGAATCCAAAAGTTCCAAGGCCTTTCCACGATCAGTGGATAGGTAGGCCAAACCCATTCTAAAATAATTGTCGGAGATACCTTTTTGGTCATCTAGATCTTCTTGGATGTCCAACGCCTTTTGGTAGTACTCTAGGGCTTTTTCATCCTCACCAAAAATGTAGTTAAAATGTCCTAGCTCATATAAACTTCTGCCTATTCCATATTCTTCATCCAAACCGGTGTACAAAGCCAAACTCTTGTCCAAAGCCAACTTTGCTTGGTCCTTTTGGCCTTGATAACTATAGGAGACACCCTTGGTCAAATAGCACTCTGCCAGTCCATCCTCAACTTCAAGCTCCTGAAACAGGACAATGGCTTGGTCCAAAGGTGTGTATGCTTCTTCATATTCTCCTAGGGCGGAGGATATCTTGCCCTTTAGCAATAGCGCTTTAGCCTGTTCCATGGGATAGTTGGCAAGAGATGTGTCCGCCAAAATTTTCCCGACTAAAAGATTGGCCTGCCGTATAGGACCCTCGAGAAGGGTTTCAGTTATTTCGTTGACTTTTTGGAAATATTCCTCGCCTCGCAGGTTTTGCAGATCTTTATCAATGTCATTTTCTTGGGCAACACTGAGTAAGGTGCACCCTAACAGAAATGCAATAAAGGTTTGTATGTGAATACGAGGCATGTTTTTTTATTGGCTCCTGACAATGTACAATTTTTTGAAGATCAAAGAAGCGAAATCAGATTTCCTGCTGCAAGTGTTTTGGGAAACTTTTCAGCCCAATTAAATTTGACATTTTTCCGCACTGTTTGAAAGTTGCGCTTTTAGACTAAAAAAGGATATTGAGGGGTACTGCAGGTGCGCCCTAATTCGATTTAACTCAACGCGCTTATCTTTCCGAACATTATAAAATTAAAACAGGACCCATGTGCAAAGTTATAGGGTAAGTATTTGGGACAAATTGCAAGTAATTCTGGAAAAACTTAGACTGAAATATTAAAGTTTGACTCTAAATAAAATTTTT
>JBCCUY010000173.1:0-7091 GCA_039196145.1 Bacteroidota bacterium | reverse complement strand
CAAAATGTTGGAAGCCTTTGATTTTTCCGAATAATGTATTTCCCTTTGCTCTTGTTAGGACCACTGATTACTATATTCACAATATATGTTCTTGACTGAGGTGGATTTTGGGAAATAAAACTGAAAACTAGGACAAAAAGCCCTGGTTTTTATAGGTCCAAAGGTGTTAAAACCTTTAATTATGACCTAAATGACATCCACAGCCGGGTCGTGAGAAGCTCTGCGCTTCTTCATGCCATGGAAAAGCCGCATTGTATTTGTTATTTTCCCACCAAAATTGGCTTCTTGTTTTTTCGGTATTCCCAATTTCGTTCATGGTGTGGGTATCAAAAAGACGGCCATTGACCATGGTGTATCGCACAGTTTCAGTATTTCGGATGTCCTCTAAGGGGTTTTCGTCCAACACGATCAAATCTGCCAGTTTACCCACTTTTAAGGAACCAATATCCTTACCTGCTCCGATGTATTCTGCACCATTAATGGTGGCTGCTTGCAGCGCTTGCATATTGGTCAAACCTCCTTGATGTAGCAGCCAAAGTTCCCAATGCGCACCTAGACCCTGTAACTGGCCGTGGGCCCCAAGATTCAACTTTACACCTTGGTTGGCAAGTGCGGTTGCCGTTTTTGATACCAAAATATGCCCGTTCTCATATTCTTCATCCGGAATCATAGTCCTATATCTGGAACGGGAATCTACCAAACCTCTTGGCGTATATTTTAAGAGTTTTTCATTTTCCCAAATATTATCCTTTTGATAAAACCAAAATTCCCCGTTGATACCACCGTAGTTGACAACCAGGGTGGGGGTATAGCCCGAATTACTTGTTTTCCATAGCTCAACAATATCTTTATAAACCGGAGCAACAGGAATATTATGTTCAATGCCAGTATGCCCATCCATGATCATGGTCATGTTATGGTAAAATGTGGAGCCTCCTTCAGGAACCACATTGATACCCAGTTCCCTTGCCGCTTGCATTACCTGTTGTCGTTGGTCCCGTCTGGGCTGATTATAGCTTTTTACGGATTTTGCCCCAAAGGCCTTTGTTCGTCGAATGGAGGAACGGGCATCCTCAAGGTTGTTGATGACGGCCTTGAAGTCGCCATCGGCCCCATAAAGGATGATACCTGTGGAATACAATCGTGGCCCGACCATAGTTCCGTTTTTAATAAGCTCGGACATGGCAAAAATGGATTCGGTATTTGCAGAAGGATCATGGGAAGTGGTCACACCAAAAGCTAAGTTGGCATAAAGTTGCCAATGCTTTTGCGTGGTTAATCCATAACGGAATCCACCAATATGTGCATGGGCATCTACAATACCTGGCATAATGGTTTTTCCTGCCGCATCAATAACCTTCGCATTGGACGGTACATTGATTTCAGCGGACTGGCCCAGATATTCAATTTTGTTCTCGTTCACTACAATGGTACCATTTTCAATTACCTCGTCTCCTTCCATAGTAAGAATTCTGGCATTGGTAAAAGCAATTCGCCCCGACGGTTTATGGGTTTTGGAAGTCAGCCCGATTTTGGTACCGATGCTTTCCATTTTGGCAGCTTTTTCTGGAGAACCGGGTAAAAAAGTATAGCGGTCTTTGATGGAATTGGCAAAATATTCATCTCCAAGAGTCCAAAATATCTTGTTACTGTCTCGGGACCAATGCAAGCTGATTCCCGCATCCTTGGAAATCTGGGAAACCGGGACAGATTTGGTATTGTTATCCAGGTCAATTTCCGTTCCGTTCATTACCAAAGGCGCTATATATGCTTTGTGAAGATTGGTAAAGGCAATCCACTTGTTATCTGGACTTGGTACCAAACGATTGGCATATTTGGATTTTACATGCACCCTTTTATCCTTGCCATTGCTGTTCACAGATTTTAATTCCTTGGTCAGATTCCCAAAATAGGTGCCGCCTGTCTGGTAAAAAATTCGTTTACCATCATTGGTGAACATTGGGTATTCGCCTTCGTTAACGACCCATTTTACATTACTTCCATCAGTCTGCATGGTATAGATACCGGTCTTTTTGGCAAAACTTCTTCCCTGGTCATTGTTGCCGGGTTCTTTTCGGTACGTGATTTGATTTCCATCCAAACTGAAGGAAGGTGTTCGGTAAATCCCTTTGGAAGTGCTTAACTTAACGGGAGTCCCGCCAGAAGCGGAAACCTTTTGGATAGTCCCAAGTTCTTCGTCGTTCCAAGTTACGTAAACAATGGTTTTCCCGTCTGGTGAAAACGATGGTTCAAATTCAAAATCATTTCCTTTGGTCAACCGTTTTGGTTTTCCATTGGGCAGTTTTTTGCTCCATAAATGCCCCAACGCGTTAAAGACCAAGGTCTTTTGGTCAGGGGAGGTCACTGCATGCCGAATGACCTTCGCCGAAAACTGATCTGGAGCCACAGGAGAATCAACACGTAAAGTCTCCGCAATTTTAATATTGGCATCCACTGAGAATGGAATATTGGTCACCTCCTGGGTATCGATATTGATTTTATGGATTTTCCCTTTGTTCCAAAAAACAATTTCCTTGTTATTGGGCATCCAGCTGAAGTTGGGGTATACCCCAAAAATGGCCCAAGCCTCTTGCTGGTCTTTGTTCAGATTGTCCAAAATGGGCCATTCCTCGCCAGTTGCCAGATCATGAAGATAAAGTACAGATTGGGTTCTGATGCGCTTTACAAAGGCAAGCAATCTTCCATCACGGGAAACCTGTGGTCGCGCTGCACCACCTGGTCCTCCCGTAACCTTAATGGTTTCCCCAGTTTTAAAATCATAGCGTTTTATAACATAGATTTGTTTGTTCGGGTCTTTGTTGTATTGAAAGAATCCGCCAGGATATACATCTTCGCTATAGTACAGGTACCTTCCATCCGAGGAGATACAGGGTTCGTTAACATCCTGTTGGTCATTTTTCCGTTTGGTGAGCTGAAGACCTGAACCTCCAGTAATATGATACTGCCAAATCTCTCCAGCTCCCAAGGAACGTTGGGAGGTAAAATGCTTCCGAGCCACCAAATAATGACCATTGGGCATCCAATAGGAGTTGTTTAGTAACCTAAACTTCTCTTCCGTGATTTGTTTGGCGACGGAGCCGTCGACATTCATAACCCAAATATTATCACCACCCCCGGCATCACTAGTGAAGGATATTTTGGTGCCATCGGGGCTAAAACGGGGCTGGATTTCAAATGGAATTCCAGTACGAAGTGCCTTCGCCGTACCTCCGGTGATGGGCATGGTGTAGATATCACCAAGGAGGTCGAACACAATTTGACGCCCGTCTGGACTAACATCCAAATTCATCCAAGTACCTTCATCTGTTGAAAACTGATGGTCTTGGTAATTGAATTCACCATTTGGATTGGAAACATTCCATTTGGTGTCGTCTTTTTTATCTTTTTCTTGGGTATAAATGGTCAGCGATGCCAAGAGCATCAGCAGCGTGTAAGAGTATTTCATCGTGGGTTCAATTAGCTAGCTAAAGATACCAAAAACCCCTAGCGGATTCCCAAAAAACTTGTTAACGAAAACCGGCCTGTTTATTTTGTGTATTTTTAGCGGGCATGGACAAAAAAGCGCCTTGGTATTATCTTGTTTTACTGATTCTTGCGGGAGAGGCGGTTTTTATCCTTCCTTTTGTGCTTCCCCGAATTTTTCGGCCCACCGTGCTGGATTTATTTGAATTGGACAACACGCAATTGGGTCTATGTTTTAGTGTATATGGAATTGTTGCCATGGTCTCCTATCTTTTTGGAGGGCCCTTGGCCGATAAGTATTCACCACGAAAATTGATTGCAATAGCCCTTTGGATGACGGCCTCAGGAGGCTTTGTTTTTGCGTCATACCCAAACCTTGGTCTTTTACAGGCGCTTTATGGTTTTTGGGGGTTTACTACGATATTTTTGTTTTGGGCACCTATGATCAAGGCTACCCGCGTTTGGGGCGGTGAGGGATCCCAGGGAAAGGCCTTTGGTTTTTTGGACGGTGGTCGTGGACTTACCGGGGCTCTTTTTGGAGTACTCGGAGTGTTTGTCTTTTCCCTGTTCATCACAGAGGCGGAACAGAGCTCTTTTGCGGATAGGAGAGAAGCATTTCGGTATGTGCTCTATACGTTTTGTTGTGTCATTTTTACCATCGGAATCCTGGTCTGGTTTTTTATGAAATCTGGCAGGGATGAACGGGAAATTCAGTTGGAACGTATTACCAAAAAAGAAATTGGAGAGGTCTTGAAGATACCTTCGGTCTGGTTGCTCATGGTTATCATCCTATGTGCTTACGTAGGTTATAAAATCACGGATATCATTTCCCAATACGCCAATGAGGTTATGCGGTATGATGAGGTCGCTTCGGCGAGGGTCGGTACTTTTTTCCAGTTTCTACGACCGACCGCGGGAATTTTAGTAGGACTTTTGGTAGACCGATTTAAAATAACCCTTTGGCTTGTTTTCAGTTTTGGTACGTTGGTGGTAGGAGGTGTTTTGTTTGCTTCCGGCATTATAGGTGATGCCACCCCGTATCTTTTCTTTTTCTCCGTCTTGATTGTGGGCGCTGGGGTCTACGCGGCCAGGGCGCTTTATTTTGGTGTAATGCAAAAAGGGAAAATCCCCTTGGTGTTAACGGGAACGGCAGTAGGCCTGATTTCCATTATTGGGTATACCCCTGATATTTTTGCCGGACCGGCCTATGGCATGTTATTGGATGCTCATCCCGGTCAGGAGCAGGGACATCAAAATGTGTTTTGGATGTTGACCGGATTTGCTTTTGTGGGAGGTGTGGCCTCCATGGTTTATCATCGTATGTATGGGAGGGAGCGCTAGTGTATTACCTAGCACTTCTCGATTTAATGTTCTTTCGGCACGCCTCAATAATCTCCTTGATACGTTTTTGCCTTGTTTCCTCACGCTTGGCCTGATGCAACCAGTAGAGGTAACTTTTTTTCTGACTTCGGGTAAAATTTTGAAAGTTGCCAAACGCCTTTTTACTTCGATTGAAGGCCTTTTGCAGGTCATTGGGAACCACAGCGTTTTCAACATCATCCAAAGAGGTCCACGAGCCATTTTCTTTTGCAATTTGAATCGATGCCATCCCACTGTTGTGCATTAAACCCTTGGCAGTTAAATCCTCAATATGGTCTTTGTTGACCTTGCTCCAAACACTTTTGGGTTTACGCGGGCAGAAATATTGTCTTCGCCTGCCATTCCCGAGACTTTTCACGGTACTATCTATCCAACCATAGCAGAGGGCCACACGGACAGCTTCCTCCCAACGCATACTTTCCATTTCATGGTCCACCTTGTAAAAAATCAGATAGATACCCTCGGACAATACATGGTTTTCATGGAGCCAATCGCGCCATGCGGTGTCATTTTTAAAATAAAGTTCCCTCAACTCCGGCAAATCAGATTTTCTGTGTTTCGATATAAAAGTTTTCGTCAAAAACTAGGGACGAACCCTTCAATTTTTCGGTCTTCCATTCCGAGTTCGGAAACAGCCATTGTTCTTTTTCATCCACAAAAACCCTGATGGGCATATCAAAATCCTCTACGATGTTTACGTACCTAAAGGACAAACTGTTTCCTTCTTGTTTATACTCCAATGTTGGAATCATTGCGGTTCGCAGATATTGGTTGAAAAAGGCAGAGAGGTCCTTTTTTGTCTTTTCACTCAGATAATTCTCAATCTGCTCCGTAGTCACGGTCTGATGGTAGAACTCTTCGTTAAGTCCTCTGAGAATTTGCCTCCAAAGGTCATCATCTTCAATAAGCTGCCGTAAGGTGTGCAACATATTGGAACCTTTGTAATACATATCTCCAGAACCGGATTTGTTTACGTTGTAGGGGCCAATAATTGGACGGTCGTTCTGAATGTTTTTTCGGGTTCCTATAACATATTCTGATGCGGCCTTATTTCCGAAGTGATAGTCCAGGTAAAGATTTTCTGAATAGGCCGTGAACCCTTCGTGAATCCACATGTCGGCAATATCCTTGTAGGTAATATTGTTCGCAAACCATTCGTGTCCACCCTCATGGATGATGATGAAATCGAATTTCAATCCCCAACCTGAACCTGATAGATCTCTTCCCAAATACCCATTTTGGTATTTATTACCGTAGGTAACCGAACTTTGGTGCTCCATCCCTAGATAGGGGACTTCCACCAACTTAAAACTATCCTCATAAAAAGGGTAAGGGCCAAACCAATGTTCAAAGGCCTCCAACATCATTGAGGTCTGTTTGAATTGTTCCTTGGCCTTTTCCAGATTATCGCGCAAGACATAGTAATCCACATCCAGTGTTCCTTTTTCACCTTCAAATTTTTCTCCAAAATGTACGTAGTCGCCTATGTTAACGTTGACCCCGTAATTGTTGATAGGATTGGCCACAAACCATCTGTAACTTACATAATCCCCATATTCATAGGTATCCCTCAACCTTCCGTTGGATACATTCATCAAACCTTTTGGGACATCCACCGTAATCCGCATACTGTCCACTTCATCATACATATGATCTTTATTGGGCCACCATACACTTGCCCCAAGTCCTTGACAGGAAGTAGCCACAAAGGGTTTTCCGTTGTCATCTTTTTTCCAGGAAAAACCACCATCCCATGGTGCTCTGATCGCCTTTCTGGGTTTTCCGGAATATTGCACGTATAATTCGTTGTACTCCCCAGGGACCTGTTTCTTCTTCAGATGGATGAAATGTGCGTTGCCTTCTGAGGTTCTATCCAGTTCAACATTATCCTGCGACACTGCATCTATTTTAAGTGGTGGCTGAAGGTCAATTTGAATGACATCGGATTCTTCTAGAACCTTATACCGAATGATGTTGTAACCTGCTATAAATTCCTTATCGGGCTGCACTTTGATGTTCAAATCGTAGTAGTTTACATCCCACCAAGCACGTTCTGGTGTGATACTGCCTCTTAAGGTATCCTGTCTGGTAAAATGTTGTCCGAAAGCATTTCCACAGAAAATCAAAACAAGGCAAGCTGTACTAAAGAATATTTTCATTTTCAAATAATTTCAATCTGTTCTATAAAACTCGGTTGGAATCTCTAATCAACATAAACCTCGTTCCAT
>JBCCUY010000172.1:0-7147 GCA_039196145.1 Bacteroidota bacterium | reverse complement strand
CTTGTTGGCGCTGGTGGTGGACAAGGAGCCATGGATGCCGCCAACATTTTAAAACCTGCTTTGGCAAGAGGGGAATTGAGAGCAATAGGGGCCACTACCCTGGATGAATACCAAAAATATTTTGAAAAGGACAAGGCTTTGGAACGTCGTTTCCAAAAGGTGGTGATAGATGAACCGGATACTGAGAGCGCCATATCCATTCTGCGAGGTATAAAGGAAAAGTATGAGGCTCACCACAAGGTACGTGTCAAGGATGAAGCTGTTATTGCGGCTGTAGAGCTTTCTCAACGTTATATCACCAACAGGTTTTTGCCGGACAAGGCCATAGACCTCATGGATGAGGCAGCTTCCAAGCTTCGAATGGAAATCAACTCCAAACCGGAGGAATTGGATGTGCTAGATCGGAAAATCATGCAGTTGGAGATTGAGATTGAGGCCATCAAAAGGGAGAACGACAAGGCCAAATTACAGACGTTAAACCTTGATCTTGCAAATCTAAAAGAGGAGCGAAATCAGATTTTTGCCCAATGGGAAAGCGAAAAATCCGTCGTGGATCAAATCCAAAAGACCAAACAGGATATTGAGAATTATAAACTGGAGGCGGAACGCGCAGAACGTAATGGGGATTATGGAAAAGTTGCCGAATTGCGATATGGCAAAATAAAAGAATCCCAGGAAACCCTTGAAAAATTGCAAGATGAGTTGGGGGCCCAACAGACCGCTGGTACCTTGATCAAAGAAGAGGTCACCAATGAGGACATTGCCGAGGTGGTTGCAAAATGGACCGGTATCCCTGTGACAAAAATGATGCAGAGCGAGCGTGAAAAACTACTGCAACTGGAAGATGTGCTACACCGCAGAGTTGTGGGTCAGGATGAAGCCATTATAGCAGTTTCCGATGCAATTCGAAGGAGTCGAGCAGGACTTCAAGACGCAAAAAAACCCATTGGTTCCTTTCTCTTTTTAGGAAATACCGGAGTTGGCAAAACGGAGTTGGCAAAGACCTTGGCGGCCTATCTCTTTGACGATGAAAATGCGATTACCCGTATTGACATGAGTGAGTATCAAGAACGGCACTCGGTGAGTCGATTGATCGGCGCACCCCCCGGATACGTTGGTTATGATGAAGGAGGGCAATTGACGGAAGCTGTCAGAAGAAAACCCTATTCCGTGGTGCTTCTGGATGAAATTGAAAAGGCCCATCCTGATACTTTCAATATCCTTTTACAGGTGTTGGATGAAGGAAGGCTTACTGACAACAAGGGCCGTGTTGCGGATTTCAAGAACTCCATTATCATCATGACCAGCAACATGGGTAGTCAGATCATACAAGAAAAGTTCGAGGATGCCTTGGATGTGGAAAGTGCTGCGGATGCTGCCCGAATGGAAGTTATGGGACTTTTGAGAAAGACAATCCGTCCAGAGTTTTTGAACCGAATCGATGATATTATCATGTTCACTCCTTTGGACAAGAGCAATATCAAGGAGATTGTACGCCTTCAGTTGGAACAACTAAGGAAAATGGTGTCCAAGCAACACATCACTATGGATGCCACAGAGGAGGCTATAAGTTATTTGGCCGAAAAAGGCTACGATCCCCAATTTGGGGCCAGGCCAGTAAAACGGTTAATTCAAAAAGAGGTGCTGAATAATTTATCCAAAGAGTTATTGGCTGGAAAAATAAAAGCGGACAGTATTATTCTATTGGATTCCTTTGACAATCAATTAGTGTTCAGAAACCAAAGCGAACTGGTAGAATAGCAAAATATTATACTTGGCAAAGCCCTCTTTCCTGTTTTGGGAAGGGGGCTTTTTGTTGGATTAAAAGCTATTCCTAACAACAATGGGAAAAACTGTTGTGCGCTGTTTCAAAGCAATTCTTTATTTTAGGGGTTTTACATACATCCAACCATGCCAATCATTATTGCCCTAATTGGGATTCTTCTGCTTTTCTTTTTGATCGCCCGAGTAAAGTTAAATGCCTTTTTGGCCTTCATTATCGTATGCCTTTTTGTAGGTATCGCCCAAGGAATGGAACTTGAAGGTCTGGTGAAATCAATTCAAAGGGGAATTGGAAATACCCTCGGCTTTCTGGTGTTGATACTGGGTCTGGGTGCTATGTTGGGGAAATTAGTAGCGGATAGCGGGGCGGCCCAACGGATTACCACCAAGTTGGTGGATGCCTTTGGTGTAAAAAACGTTCAATGGGCGATGGTGCTCACGGGCTTCATTGTTGGAATACCAATGTTCTATTCGGTTGGCTTTGTAATACTCATCCCGTTGGTGTTTACCATCGCTATGTCTACCGGTCTTCCGCTGCTTTATGTGGGCCTCCCCATGTTGACTTCCCTTTCGGTCACCCATGGTTACCTCCCGCCCCATCCCGCGCCAACAGCCATAGCGGCCATGTTCAATGCCGATATTGGTAAGACTTTGGTGTATGGAATCATCATTGCCATCCCCGCTATCCTAGTAGCGGGTCCCTTGTTCGCGAGAACCATCAAGAAAGTAGAGGCCAAACCTTTGAAAGAGTTTTACAATCCTGTTTTAATTCCTGAAGAGCAACTCCCGTCAACGGCCACAAGTATTCTAAGTGCCCTTTTGCCTATTATTCTTATTGGAATTGCGATAGGTGCGGAACAATGGCTACAAGATGGACTCCTAAAAAACATTTTGGTCTTCCTTGGAAATCCGGTAATCGCGCTGTTAATTTCCGTTTTGGCGGCCATTTACACCCTGGGCATAGCTCGGGGAAAAGATATGAAAACAGTCATGCAGTCCATATCCACTTCCGTGACTAGCATCACTATGATTCTTCTGATCATTGCGGGTGCAGGCGCGCTAAAGGAGGTATTGATAGACAGCAAGGTGAGTGATTACATCGCAGCCAGCTTGGAGGGTTCCGCAATTTCTCCATTGGTATTGGCCTGGTTAATTGCAACCGCGATCAGGGTAAGTGTAGGATCGGCTACGGTTGCAGGTTTAACCGCGGCCGGAATTGTTCTGCCCTTGGCAGCCAGCGCCAACGTTAGTACAGAGCTTATGGTGCTTGCCATCGGGTCTGGAAGTCTTATGCTGTCCCATGTCAACGATACCGGTTTTTGGATGTTTAAGGAATATTTCAACCTTTCCGTAAAAGAAACCCTATCCACTTGGACCGTTATGGAAACCTTGGTAGGTATTATGGGGCTGTTGGGAGTTTTGGTATTGAATCAAGTAATTTAATCAAAGAAATAATGGACAAATCACCATCTGTAATGGTAAAGGAAATGGGACTGGTTCTTCCCCCTGCTCCACCTCCGGCAGGAGTTTATAGGCCTATCTTGGTAGTGGACTCATTTTTATACATTTCCGGACAAGGCCCAATGCAAAATGATGGCACCTATATCCTAGGTAGAGCTGGCGAGGATATGGACGAAGACCAAGCTAAATTGGCTGCCCGACAAGTGGCTTTGACCATGTTATCCACTATAACCACCCATTTTGGAAGCTTGGACCGTATTAAGCGTGTGGTGAAAGTATTGGGCATGGTAAATTGCACCCCTGATTTTGTGAAACACCCCTATGTAATCAATGGATTCAGTGAATTAATGGCGGAAATCTTTGGTAGAGAACATGGGATAGGGGTACGAAGTGCAGTTGGAATGACGCTTCCAGAGAACACCGCAGTTGAAATTGAAGCCATGTTTCAATTGCACGAGTAAGCCAATAATTTTCTAACTCAATTTAAAAGTAGCCAAAGATGTTCATTTTTGATGCCCATTTGGACTTGGCCATGAACGCGATGGAATGGAATCGTGATTTAAGATGGTCAGTGGAAGATATCCGAAAATCGGAGGAGGGCATGACCGATAAACCTGACCGTGGTAACAACACCGTTTCCTTTGATGCCATGCGCAAAGGAAACATTGGTCTTTGCGTTGCCACCCAAATTGCTCGCTACGTTACGCCAGACAATACGCTACCTGGATGGAATTCCCAAGAACAAGCCTGGGCGCAGACCCAGGGCCAGTTGGCCTGGTACCAAACCATGGAAAAGGCGGGAGAAATGGTTCAAATTGGGAACCTGGAGGAGCTCAATTCACATCTGGAGCTCTGGCAAAAGGACGAACCTAAAAAACCCATTGGCTATATCCTTAGCTTGGAAGGAGCAGATTCCATAGTGGATTTGGGTCATCTTGAAATGGCACATACCTCAGGCCTTAGGGCCATTGGACCTGCCCACTACGGCCCAGGGGTTTATGCACATGGTACAGATTCCGTTGGTGGATTGGGAACAAAAGGCCGTGAACTTCTCAAGAAAATAGAGGATTTGAACATCATATTGGATGCAACCCATCTTTGCGACGAAAGCTTTTGGGAAACCATGAAGTACTACAATGGTCCCATATGGGCCAGTCATAGCAATTGCCGGGCTCTGGTTAACCATAACAGACAATTCTCAGATGATCAATTAAAAGAGCTAATAGACAGGGGAGCTGTTATTGGCATGCCATTGGATACATGGATGATGGTTCCCAATTGGGTGCGGGGCAAGTCTACTCCAATTGACCTGGGAGTGACCCTTGATAAAATGGTTGATCATATCGACCATATTTGCCAACTAGCAGGAAACGCAAATCATGTAGGTATCGGTACGGATCTAGATGGTGCTTTTGGAACGGAACAAAGTCCAATGGATTTAGACACAATCGCTGATTTACAGAAAGTTCCCAATTTACTTTTAAAAAGAGGGTATCAGCAGGAAGCTATAGATAACATTATGCACGCCAACTTCATTCGCTTCTTGAAAAAGGCATGGGCCTGATGTTAAAACTAAAGTACAAATTGATACCCAGCAGTATATTTTTATATATTAGCTAAAACCAACCCAAACCCAGAATGTCGACCAAAGCCGAGCGGACCACCGCGTATATTATCGAGACTGTTGCGCCCATATTCAACAAATTTGGCTATGTAGGAACCAGTATGAGCGATTTAACCGAAGCCACAGGTCTAACAAAAGGAGCGATTTACGGAAATTTTGAGAACAAAGAGGCGCTAGCACTTTCTGCGTTTGAATACAATCGCAACCACCTTCTTGAAACTTTGGATGAGAAATTGAACTCGGAAGGCAAGGCTATGGACAAACTGTTTTCCCTTTTGCGTTTTTATAGGCAATATGATGTTTTCACGCTCCCTTTTGGAGGATGTCCCATTCTCAATGTTGGCGTGGATGCACAAAATAACAATCATCTGTTGGCAGCCGCAGTGAAAGAGACCATTAAAGAAATTGAAGGCAAAATTGCCCTGGTTTTAGAAGATGGTGCAAAACAAGGCGAGATTCACCTTCCTGTTCCCCCGGGACAATTTGCAAAACAGCTGTATACCATGTTGCAAGGTGCAGTGGCAATGTCCACCATGACCAGGGACAGAAAATACCTGGTCAATACTATTGCTTATCTAGAGCATTTGGTACAACAAGAAATCAAAAAATAGAATTAAGATAGTCCTTAGTTACCCCTTACCCTGAAAATCCAGGTTTTATCCGCGTAACGGCCAAAGAATTTAGAATCCCGGGCTTTTCTGGCTTCATCCATGGTATCATATCTATTTAGATAAACGTACCTGTACTTGTTCACCTCTCGGTAGAAGGATTTAGGCTCCAGACCTCTCTTCTGTAGTTGAGCCATAAAATTCTCATAGTACTTCTTGGTTCCGAACACATTGGCAATCAGATAGAATCCTGGTTCCAGGCCGCCAGCGCTTTTAACCTCTTCATACTTTTCATTTGGTCTCACTTCCACCTTCTGCGCCTGCACTTTAGCAATACTGTCCAATCGTTGTTGTTCCGCTCTCCTTTGCGCCTCAGCAATCGCATTCGCAGTGTCCAAGGAATCCTTTTTCTTTTTTTGGGCGAGGGCTGCCGCCTTGGCTTCTAGTAATCTGTTTTCTTCTTGCAATTGCTCAGCCTCCAATTTCAATCGTTGCTCCTCCTGCAGTTGGGCTTCTCGTTTAGCCTGTTCTTCTTTTCGGAGATTTTCAGCTTCAGCCTGCATCCGGGCACGAGCCAGTACATCGTCTTTTTCCAAATCAAAGTCAACAACTTTCTTGCGCTGGTCAGAAGCACCCCAATGATAAGATACCACCAGCTCCAAAGTCGAGTTATCCTCAGACAGTTCCTCATCTCCTCCAAATTCCATCAAACCACCCACAGAAAACTGCCTGGCCAAGGTAATTCCAAGTCCTCCAGAAACCCCATAAAAGCTGTTGTAACCAGCTTGGACCCAAAACCATGAAGTGGAAAACAAACTATTTAAACCAAATTGAGTGTCTCCATCAGGAATTGACTTCACATAGAGAATTGGCCGAACAAAATTATCATCAGTACCACCAAATAACATTACAGGAAAATCATAAGTTAAGGTTCCATACACCACTGTACCACCGTCTCCCCTGCCTCTATCGCTATTTGAAAAATTGACATCAACTGCATTTTCCACTGCCAGTCCCAAACCAAATTTATCTATTTGAAGCTGAAGGCCTGGAGAGAACATGAGAATAAAATCATCGGTATTTTCCAGCTCTGGCAAATCAATATCTGGATTTGGGGTAAACCTGTCATCTGCCAATTTTTCTCTAAATCCGAAAACGTTCAAGCCAAAAAGAAGTCGAATATTTCCATCCAGTTCCAATCCATGAACATAATTAAGGTTTAAACCAGTATTCAGATATGTCCCAGTGTTATGTTGCAAAAAGCCTACTCCGGCAGCTGAATTTCCGTTGATCTGTTGTGTATAATTCGCAAAAATGGTGGTGGGGTCCCCATCCAGGGCCTGCCATTGCCATCTGGACCAAACCGCTACCGAATTGGGTCTGTTCCAATCTAAACTAAAGGTCGGATTCAATAAACTTGCATTGAATTGGGTAAGGTTGTGTTGTCTAAAATCGGTAGGAAGCATGGTTTCCTGTGCAGTAACCGAACACACTACCAATATTAGAGAATACCAACTGAAATGCTTTAGCATACGATAAAATGAAATTTAAACGTTACATTTAAATGGACCTAGGGAAAATTCAGGGGATTTTAGACCAGTAGTTATGCGAACAACAAAACTTTTGATTGCCTTTACATTCTTTGCACTAATAGGTATAAGCTGTAACGACT
>JBCCUY010000171.1:0-7189 GCA_039196145.1 Bacteroidota bacterium | reverse complement strand
CAACAGAGCTGGGCTTAAGGACCCTAACAAACCAATTGGTTCATTCATTTTCTTGGGTCAGACCGGTGTTGGTAAAACCCAGCTAGCCAAGATTTTGGCCAAAGAGCTCTTTGATTCTGAGGATGCCTTGATTCGTATCGACATGAGCGAATACATGGAGAAATTTGCCATTTCACGCCTAGTAGGTGCACCTCCTGGATATGTGGGATATGAAGAAGGCGGACAGCTAACGGAAAAAGTTAGACGTAAGCCATACTCGGTAATTCTTCTGGACGAGGTGGAAAAAGCGCATCCCGATGTGTTCAATATGTTGCTTCAGGTCTTGGATGACGGCTACCTAACGGATAGTCTCGGAAGAAAGATTGACTTTAGGAATACCATTATTATTATGACTTCCAATATTGGAGCTCGCCAATTGAAAGATTTTGGACAAGGCGTAGGTTTTGGAACTGCGGCCAAAAAGGCCCAAGCAGATTCCCATCAGAAGAGCGTTATTGAAAATGCCCTTAAAAAAGCTTTTGCACCAGAGTTCTTGAATCGTATTGATGATGTTATCGTATTTAATCCATTGGAGCGAGAGGATATCCATAAGATCATTGATATTGAATTGGACAAATTGTTCAAACGCATCAAGGAGATTGGTTATGATTTGAACCTATCCAAAAAGGCGAAGGACTATATCGCTGAGAAAGGGTTCGACAAGCAGTATGGAGCCCGTCCATTAAAGCGTGCCATTCAGAAGTATATTGAAGATGCCCTAGCAGAGGAAATCGTGAATTCCAAACTGGATGAAGGGGATAGCATCTTTATGGATTTGGATGAAAAGAAGGAAGAGCTCACCATCAAAATCAAAAAGAAGGAAAAATCTCCCGAAGCGGAGCAATAAATTAACCCAAACACAATCTGAAAGAGCTGGCAAATGCCGGCTCTTTTCTTTCAGGGATACCGCTTATACGATATTTGAGCGTTTAATCTAAATTATTTCCGCTCAGATGCACTTCCCCATACCTTCGCAAGGAGACACTATAATTATTGGGGAATGAAATTTGCTTCTACGAAGAAGGCTATTATTGTGCGTGAATATCAGTTGGATATTGGAACCGTTCAGGTCTATGACAACTATATGGTCGCCACATTTGAAGAGGGTGCCACATTGACCCTGGAGAGGGCCTATCAGATTATCGGAATATCAGAAATCCACTTTAGGGATAAAGATTTTGGATATATCAGCCTTCGTAGGAATTCCTACGCCGTCGACCCCACAATTTACAACTATCTAAGAGGTATGCAGAATCTTAAGGCCTTTGCCATCGTTTCCAAAAAGGAAATTGACATGCATAACTTTAAGATAGAAAAGTTGTTCTATAAGAAGAACATGGAGTTTTTCATAGAATTTGACAATGCACTTGCGTGGGTAAAAAAGCGACTTAAACGCGGAAAAAAGAAAGACAGCGCTTAAGATTCTGGTACCACTTCTGCCTCTGGTCGATTAAACAATTCCATATAGGCATTTCCAATATTTTCAATTATCCCAGTTGCCTTTAAGGCATCATAGCTTATTTTGGAGGCACCTATGTCGCCTGCCAAGCCATGAAGATAAACTCCAAAAACTGCAGCCTGCAGCGGTAGATATCCTTGTGCCAACAATCCGGTTATCATTCCTGTAAGCACATCACCACTCCCAGCGGTGGCCATACCTGGGTTCCCGGTACTGTTCACATATCCCTTACCATCGGATAAAATCAAAGTATGGGCTCCTTTTACCACTAAAATGCACTGGTTCTTCTTAGAAAATGCCTTGGCTTTTTCCAACTTGTCAAAATCATCCTTCCACTCCCCCACCAACCGTTCCAATTCTTTAGGATGCGGCGTCAATATGGACTGCTTAGGGACATGCTTAAGGAACTCCGGATGCTTGGCCAAAATATTCAATCCATCCGCATCAATGACCATTGGCGAATCATTGTTTTTCAGGAATTCCCCAAAGGCTTTAACGGACCTTTCATGCGTGCCCAAACCCATCCCTATCCCAATGGCATCGGGATGGAAAGTCACCTCAATCTTTGAGATATACTCATCCTCTTCATCCGTAAGGACCATGGCCTCCGGCAAGGCAGCTTGAAGCGAGTGGTACCCGCACTCCGGCACATAAGCGGTAACCAGACCGCTGCCAACGGTTAAGCAAGCATTTCCTGCCATCTGCACAGCTCCTATTTTCCCATAACTGCCACCCACGATCAACGCGTGCCCGTAGGTCCCTTTGTGCGAGAATTTAAGACGAGGTCGATAAATTGGCAGGACATCGGGTTTTACCATGAACTCATATTCAGTTTCCTCGGTATGCATAAATTCCGCTTCCAAGCCGATATCCAAAAGCTCCCACTGGTTTTGATAAACCCCAGTTTCTGGAAGGAAAAATACCAGTTTGGGGACCTGAAAACTCAATACATAGCTGGCTCTGATAACATGATCGGTATTCCATGGAATTCGATTCCCCAGAAGTCCAGATGGTATATCAACGGCCAAAACAAAGGCCTGGGATGCATTGATGTGCGAAATAAGCTTGCCAACCCATTCGCTGGGAGCCCTGTTCAATCCAATCCCAAAGATGGCATCCACCACAATATCGTTGGGGGCAATTTCCGGCATCACACAATCGTCATTCAAAAATTCCGGCCAAATTTTACGGTCTTTCAAACGCTCTAAGTTTAAAAGAAAATCTTTGGAACGTTTTTCACTATAGTTGACCACATGCACCTTGATATTATATCCTGCTTCCTTTAAGAGCCGTGCCAATGCAATTCCATCACCACCATTATTTCCAATTCCGCAGAACAATTGAATGATTACCTCAGCACCCTGAAGTCTGGAATGCATCCATTCAAAAAGTTGTGTTGCCGCCCTTTCCATGAGGGCATCGCTAGGAATTTGCTGTTTTGCTATTGTGAATTTGTCAGCCTTATAGATTTGCTCTGCCGTAAAAATTTTCATTCAATAAGAAAAATTAACAATCGCTATGGATTTCGTAAAAATTTTAGAATCATTTGAAGAGGCAACCAAAAGTACTACTTTTGGTGTTGAATTTAGTATGATGCAATTCAAACAAACGGATATTGAACTTTTTAAGATGAACACCTCTTCATCCATCTTCACGTTGACTACCATCACCCCTTTGGGGTAGTCTATATTATTTTTCCGTCCGTCCTTATATTCAATTTACTAGTTTACAATCACATTAATCATGAAAGTCTTAAAATTTGGCGGAACTTCAGTCGCCAATCCTGAAAATATAATCAAAATCAAATCCATTGTCCAGTGCAGTCCCGATGAAAAATCGGCTGTTGTTGTTTCTGCTTTTGGCGGCATCACAGATGTGCTCTTGAATACTTTGGAACAAGCTGCAAATCAAGACCTTTCTTATCAAAAAGGCTTGGAAGAAATTGAGAAAAGACATATTTCCGCTATTAAGGAATTGCTTCCCGTACAACAGCAAAGCACCATTCTGAGCAAAGTAAAAAGCGACCTGAATATTCTGGAAACCCTTTTGGAGGGAGCCTCCCTTATTGGAGAGATCACCCCAAAACTTTCTGACAAAGTCGTGAGTTATGGGGAACTATTGTCTTCTTTTATCATCAGCGAATTCTTTAAATCTGAAGGAGTGGATGCTGTCTTTAAGGATAGCCGGGAGTTGATCATAACGGATAACACTTACGGAAAAGCCGCGGTTAACTTTAAAGCCACCAATCAGAACTGCGAAGACTATTTCAATGAATCGAAACATCAAATTCATGTGTTACCAGGTTTTGTCGCTTCCAATTCAGATGGAAATTCAACCACGCTGGGTAGAGGTGGTTCCGATTACACAGCTGCCATTGTGGCGGCGGCAGTAAATGCTCCCATCCTGCAAATTTGGACTGATGTCAGCGGCATGTACACCGCCAATCCACGATTGGTAAAACAGGCCAAATGTGTGGCCCACATTAGTTACGAGGAAGCAATGGAACTTTCCCATTTTGGGGCCAAAGTGCTTTACCCTCCAACAATACAACCAGTGTTGGGCAAGGAAATTCCAATTGTTATCAAAAATACGTTCAGTCCTGAGGATAAAGGAACCTTGATCACCAAAAATACCAACGGAGGAGGTAAAACGGTTAGGGGCATTAGCCATGTGGGTAATATTAGCCTATTATCCTTGGAGGGTCCCGGCATGATCGGAATCCCAGGAATTTCCAAGCGTTTCTTTGAAACACTCTCACTGGAAGGCATAAGTGTTGTCCTGATTACCCAGGCCTCCTCCGAACATTCCATCTGTGTGGGAATTTCCGATGATGACGTAGAGCGGGCTGTTACTGCGGTCAACGAAGCTTTTGAATATGAGATTGCCCGGAAAAAAATCAAGCCCGTCATTGTTGAGCAGGACTTGACCATTGTGGCCTTGGTTGGCGACAATATGAAAAGTCACCAAGGTTTGAGCGGAAAAATGTTCAGCACTTTGGGAAAAAACAATGTCAATATTCGAGCTATTGCGCAAGGGGCTTCCGAACGAAATATTTCAGCGGTCATTAAAAAGACAGATGTCAAGAAAGCCTTGAACTCGCTTCATGAAGAATTCTTTGAGGAAAACATAAAACAGCTCAACCTCTTTGTGATGGGTGTAGGGAATGTAGGATCCAAGTTCTTGGCGCAGATCCGACAACAACAGGCCTATTTAAAGGAAGAGCTAAAATTGAACATCAGGGTTATTGGGATGAGCAACTCCAGAACCATGGCCTTTGATGAAAATGGCATTGATCTAGAAAAATGGGAAACCGTTCTAACTGGTGGGGAAAAAGCCGACAAAGCCAAGTTCTTTGAAACGGTAAAGGCCCTGAATTTCCGCAATAGCGTATTTGTGGACAATACGGCAAGCGATGAAGTGGCGCAGAGCTATCCAGATTATTTAAAAAATAGCATATCCGTGGTCACCTGCAACAAGATTGCCTGCTCCTCTGATTACGATTTGTATCGCGAACTGAAACAATTGGCGAAGCAATACAATGCACCATTTTTGTTCGAAACAAACGTAGGCGCGGGACTTCCTATCATTGACACCCTCAAAAATCTGATTGCCTCAGGGGATAAGGTAAAAAAGATACAGGCCGTGCTGTCTGGTAGCTTAAACTTTGTTTTCAACAACTTCAGTGACCAGGTCACTTTTCATGAAATTGTTAAGCAGGCCCAAGAAGAAGGCTATACCGAGCCAGACCCCACCATTGATCTTAGCGGTATTGACGTGATGCGAAAAATCTTGATTCTTGCCAGGGAAAGTGGGCACCACCTCGACATTGAGCAGATTGAAAATGAGGCCTTTCTACCCAAAGAGAGTTTGGAAACCAACTCCAATGAAGCCTTTTTTGATTCCCTTGTCAAGCATGAGGACAGATTCCAAGAAATGTACAAATCGGCCAAGGATGCGGACAGCAAACTCAAATATGTGGCCCAATTTGAAAACGGGAAAGCCAAAGTGGGACTGCAACAAATTCCTGAGGGGCACGATTTTTATAATTTGGAAGGAAGCGACAATATTGTGCTCTTTTTTACCGAACGCTATCCAAACCAACCCATGATCATAAAAGGCGCCGGGGCCGGGGCAGATGTAACGGCATCCGGTATCTTTGCGGATATTATTAGAATCGGAAATTTCTAAGATGGAAGAAATTAAAGTTTTTTGTCCTGCAACCATAGCCAACGTTTCCTGTGGGTTCGATGTTCTCGGCCTTGCCCTGGATGCTGTTGGGGATGAAATGACAGTAAGGAAAACAGTCGAAAAGGGTGTTAAAATCACTAAGATTATTGGTCAGGACCTCCCCTTGGAAACTGAAAAAAATGTAGCAGGGGTGGCCGGATTGGCCTTGTTGGAAAAAAGTGGTTATAAAGGTGGTTTTGAAATAGAAATCGATAAACGAATAAAACCTGGAAGTGGAATTGGCAGCAGTGCGGCGAGTTCTTCCGGCGCCGTTTGGGCCATGAACGAACTGTTGGGCAAACCTTTCTCCAACCTGGAATTAGTGCAATTTGCCATGCAGGGCGAAAAACTGGCGAGTCAGGTAGCCCACGCGGACAATGTGGCGCCCGCCATTTATGGAGGGTTTACCTTGGTACGAAGTTATGATCCTCTGGATATTGTTTCCATCCCCACTCCGGAGAAGCTGTTTGCCACGGTGATCCATCCGCAAATAGAAATAAAGACTTCGGATTCAAGAAAAATTCTCAAGACCAATATCACGTTGGAAAAAGGTATCCGCCAATGGGGTAATCTTGGTGGACTTATTGCCGGCTTGCTCCAAAATGATTACGACTTGATTGGTCGCTCCCTTGAGGATCATGTGGTGGAACCCATTCGATCTATTCTCATACCAGGTTTCGATGAGGTGACATCAAGTGCAAAACAGGCAGGTGCATTAGGAAGCGGTATTTCCGGTTCAGGGCCATCCATATTTGCTTTAAGCAAGGGAGAAGCAACAGCCTTTAAGGTTGCTGAAACCATGAACAAAATCTACCAATCCATCGGAATAGATTTCGACATACATATATCCAAAGTGAACACCCAAGGGGTAAAACAGCTATAGCAAGCACAATGAAATTTTATAGTTTAAACCAGAGTGAAAACCAGGCGAGTTTCAAAGAGGCAGTGATAGCGGGAATTGCCCCTGACAAAGGTCTTTATTTCCCAGAACGGATTGATGCCTTACCTCCAGACTTCTTCGAGCAAATAGAAAACCTGTCCAACCATGAAATTGCCTTTCAGGCCATCCATCAGTTTGTAAAGGATGACATCTCGGATGAAGCGTTAAAGGAAATCATTGCCAACGTTTTGGACTTCGATTTTCCCGTGGTGGAGCTGGAGGACAATGTCGCTACCTTGGAACTTTTCCACGGCCCCACCATGGCCTTTAAAGATGTGGGCGCACGATTTATGGCCAATTGTCTTGGTCATTTCTCCAAAGGAGAAAAAACGGAAGTGACGGTTTTGGTAGCTACTTCGGGGGACACTGGTGGAGCAGTCGCCAATGGATTTTTAGGAGTTGATGCAGTTAAGGTGATCATCCTCTACCCTAGCGGAAAGGTTTCGGATATACAGGAAAAACAGTTGACCCCTGCATGTAGTTGCGTGATCCAGTTTTTCCAGACGCTTGAGATTCGGTGCAAT
>JBCCUY010000170.1:0-7244 GCA_039196145.1 Bacteroidota bacterium | reverse complement strand
GTATTC
This sequence comes from Bacteroidota bacterium, assembly GCA_039196145.1. Lineage (GTDB taxonomy): Bacteria > Bacteroidota > Bacteroidia > Flavobacteriales > Flavobacteriaceae > Flagellimonas. The sequence continues at coordinate 7,238 of JBCCUY010000170.1, read as the reverse complement.
TTCCCAGCGGTGACCTTTGACCCAAATACCTTTATCCGCGGAAGTATTATTTCTGACGAAGGTGATTTTAAGCTCACATTTAAATCCCCAAGCATTGAGGCCTATGGGAACGATTTTGATGAAATTGAGTTAAAAATAGACAACAAGAACCCACTTTTCAATACCTATGTGTCGGTCGCGGACATGTCCACCATTTATTATGATGTCAAGGACTTTAATCTAATCAACACCACGTTGAAGGATACGCTCTTCTTTAGGACAGAATTTAAAGGGGGCAGGGGATACGATGACAGCTACAAACTCAATTTTTACCACACCTTCAACGAAAATAACAAGTCGGTTATTGGATTGAAGAAATCTGATATCAATTTTAAGGGAAACACTTGGGTTCTTAACAAGGACGGGGATAACAAGAACAAGGTCATTCTGAATAAAACCCTGGATAGCATTCGGATTGAGGATGTGGTCATGGACAATAGCAATAGGGAGCAGATAAGGTTGCGGGGCGAATTGGCCGATTCCACCTACAAGGATTTAGATCTTCAGTTTAAGATTGTTTCACTGGATAAGATAACCCCTGCCATAGACAGTCTAAAGCTAGATGGTTCGGTGGATGGATTCTTGAACATTCTCCAAAAAGATGGCAATTACCTTCCAACTTCCAGCTTGAATATTACCGATTTCAGCGTGAACGACTTACGGATGGGCGATTTGGAAATTGGCATTTTTGGGAATAATGACCTTACGCAATTTGGCGTGAGTTCATGGTTGATTGACAATGGAAGGGAAAAAATGAGCGTCAATGGAAAAGTGCTCAATCGGAACAACAAACAAGAACTAAACCTTTTTGCCAACTTCACCGATTTTGACCTGGAGCCCTTTAGTCCATTGGGAGACGGGGTTATTTCCAATATTCGTGGAAAAGTCAATGGAAACACCAGGTTGGTGGGAGATATTAATAATCCTTCCATCAACGGTGTCCTAAGCTTGAACGAAGCAGGAATTGGAATACCATACCTTAATGTGGACTATGATTTTGCGCCCTATTCCAGGGTTCGACTCTTTGACCAGACTTTTTATTTTGAGGAAGTGGGCCTCTCGGACGTTGTGGAGGGTACAAAAGCAACTCTGGACGGTACGATCAACCATACCGCTTTTGGGGATTGGTCCTTGGATTTGGATGTGGATACCAATGGGGATCGATTTATGATTCTAAACACGGAGTTTGATGAGGAAGCATTGTATTATGGAACAGGTTTCATAAATGGGACAGGGAGTATTTATGGGTCTACGGATGCGCTTACCATTGCGGTGGACGCAACCACGGCAAGGGGGACCTCTTTAAAAATACCTTTGAGCGATGTGACTACCGTCGGGGACTATTCCTTTATCAATTTTATTGAAAAAAGCGGAGCGGAATCCTTTACAGAAGAACGCGTATTGCAGGAATATCAAGGGCTGGAGATGGCCTTTGACTTAGCGGTGACCCCGGAAGCAGAGGTGGAGATTGTGGTGGATCAAAGCACCGGAAGTTCCCTAAAGGGTACTGGGGAAGGGATTCTTCTTATCGAGATCAATACCAATGGGAAATTTAATATGTACGGGGAATTTGTGGCGGTTACTGGAGAATATAATTTCAAGTATGGTGGCGTAATAGACAAGAAGTTCCAAGTGCGGCCTGGGGGAACCATTCTCTGGGAGCGAGACCCGCTTGCGGCCCAACTTAATCTGGAAGCGGTCTATAAATTAAATGCCAACCCTGCGCCTTTATTGGATAACCAGAACAATGTGGCTCGGATACCAACAGAAGTTGTGGTTCGGTTGGATGGGGAGCTGGAAAGTCCAAATATTGCATTTGACATTGATTTTCCAGGGGCAAATTCAGTGTTTCAGTCCGAACTCGAGTATAGATTGCAGGACCCTGCCGTCAAAGAACGTAACGCTTTCTTTTTATTGGCGCAGGGCACCTTTGTGGATGAACAATCGGGAATCAACCAACAGGCGGTTACGGGTAACCTGATTCAAACGGCTTCCGGGCTTTTAAACCAAATACTGGGTAGCGACAATGATAAGTTCAATCTTGGAGTTTCATACGAACAGGGGTTGCTCAATAGCGAGGATATTAGGACCGAAAATAGAATAGGTGTCACCGTATCCACTCAAATTTCTGAGCGTATTTTGGTCAATGGTCGGGTTGGGGTTCCCGTGGGAGGTGTTTCCGAGTCTGTAGTGGCCGGTGATGTGGAGGTTCAAGTGCTATTGAATGAGGAGGGTACGCTGAGTGCCAAGATTTTTAATCGGGAAAATCAGGTGCAACGATTTTTGGCGGAGCGCCAAGGCTATATTCAAGGAGTGGGTCTTTCTTATCAGGTGGACTTCAATAGCTTTAAGGAACTGATGCAAAAAATCTTCAAGAAGAAGGAAGAAGTGGCCCCGCAAGTTGAGGAAGCCAAAGAACAGTCCACTGAAATTATGGGCAAGGATAGTCTTATTCGATTTGCTCCGAAAAATAGAATTACCAAAAAATCATTCAGATAGAGGTATAATTCGCAATATTTCAATAAAAAAATAACGAAAACGTTTGCGGAACCACCTGAAATCAAATTCGGTATGATGTCATTCATTTATTAAATAAAGTTTCCTAGTTTTGGCTTTTTAAACTTTTGAATGGCTTCAGAAATTAAGAAAATAGCGGTGTTTACCTCTGGAGGGGATTCACCCGGAATGAATGCTGGAATCCGATCTGTTGTCCGTACTTGTGCGTATTTGAAGATTGATTGTGTTGGTATCTATAGAGGGTACCAGGGTATGATTGAAGGGGATTTCAAATCCCTTGATGCACGAAGTGTAAACAATATCATCAACAAAGGGGGAACTATCTTAAAATCAGCTAGATGCGATGAGTTTAGGACCAAGGAAGGTCGTAAAAAAGCGCATGAACAGTTGGTTAAGGAGGGTATCCAAGCCTTTGTTGTTATTGGAGGGAATGGAAGCTTTGCGGGAGCGGTGGCCTTTAATGAAGAGTATAATTTTCCGGTCATCGGAATTCCAGGTACCATTGATAATGATATCCTTGGATCTACCTATACCATAGGATTTGACACGGCCATTAATACCGTAGTGGAGGCCATAGATAAGATTAGGGATACGGCTAGCTCGCATAACCGCCTGTTCTTTGTTGAGGTGATGGGAAGGGATGTAGGCCACATCGCCTTAAACGCTGGTGTTGGTGCGGGTGCGGAAGAAATCCTCATTCCAGAACAGAACCTGGGGTTGGAGCGTTTGTTGGATTCCCTTAAGAGAAGTAAAAAATCCGGAAAATCGTCCAGTATCGTTATCGTGGCCGAAGGCGATAAAATCGGTAAAAATGTCTTCGAACTTAAAGAATACGTGGAAGAACATTTACCCATCTACGACGTTAGGGTATCAGTTTTGGGGCATATGCAAAGAGGCGGCAACCCAACCTGTTTCGACAGAGTATTGGCAAGTAGAATGGGGGTAAAGGCCGTAGAAAGTTTGCTAGAGGGTAAATCCAACTATATGGTAGGGATTCGCGATAATAACTTGATATTGACTCCGATCAGTGAGGCAATCAAGGCACACACGGAAATTGATGAGGAGTTGATCAAGGTTTCTGATATAATGACTACATAATTTAAACCAAATACAGTAAAAATGTCAAATTTAAAAATAGGAATTAACGGATTCGGTAGAATTGGAAGATTGGTGTTTAGGGCTACCGTGAAAAGAGATAATGTTGATGTTGTTGCCATCAATGACCTTTTGGATGTGGAGCACCTCGCTTACTTGTTGGAATATGATTCTGTTCATGGAAGATTCGATGGTACGGTTGAAGTAAAGGATGGACACTTGGTGGTAGATGGAAAAACCATTAGAATTACAGCAGAGCGCGATCCCAAAAATCTTAAATGGGATGAAGTTGGTGCAGACATCGTTGCAGAATGTACTGGAATCTTCACTTCATTGGAAACTGCACAATACCATATTGACGGAGGAGCTAAGAAAGTTGTGATTTCCGCTCCGTCCAAAGATGCCCCTATGTTTGTTATGGGTGTTAACCATCAGGATGTTAAGGCTTCTGACACTATCGTGTCTAACGCTTCTTGTACCACGAATTGTTTGGCTCCAATGGCCAAGGTTTTGAACGATAAATTTGGAATTGCAGAAGGTCTGATGACGACTGTACATGCCACGACGGCCACACAAATGACCGTGGACGGACCATCCAGAAAAGATTATAGAGGTGGTAGAAGTGCCCTGCTTAATATCATTCCAGCTTCAACGGGAGCTGCCAAAGCTGTGACCAAGGTAATTCCTGAGCTATTGGGAAAACTTACAGGAATGGCTTTTAGGGTTCCAACGGCGGATGTTTCTGTGGTGGATCTTACGGTGAAACTGGAAAAAGAGACTTCCTACGATGAAATCAAAAAAGCATTCAAAGAAGCTTCTGAAGGGGAATTGGCCGGTATATTGGGATACACCGATGAAGCCGTGGTTTCCCAAGATTTTGTAAGTGATGTTCGTACAAGTATTTTCGATGCCGGAGCCGGAATCGAATTGAACTCTACCTTCTTTAAGGTAGTTTCTTGGTACGATAACGAAACAGGTTATTCCAATAAATTGGTTGATCTTGCCGAGCATGTTGCAAGTCTATAATTTAGTATCTTAATACAAAAATCCGGGGAGAAGGTTCCCTTTTTCCCGGTTTTCCAACAAAACTTGACTTATGATATTGATTGTTGACAGTGGGGCAACCAAATCGGACTGGATTGCTTTGGATGACAAAGGGGAGCAACTTTTTATGACCCAGACATTGGGCCTTAGCCCTGAGGTTCTCACCCGGGAAGTAATTGAGGATCGCTTGGCCAACAATTTTGAACTTTCCAAAAATAAGGAGGACGTAAGTCATTTGTATTTCTATGGCGCTGGATGTGGAACCGATAGAATGAAGAAGTTCCTGAAAGAAATTTTCAAGGATTTTTTTCCGAACGCCAAGGCGGAGGTTCGCGAAGATACCTATGCCGCGATTTACTCTACTACCAAAATTGGTTATCAGGGCATCGTATGTATTCTCGGAACTGGTTCCAATTGTAGTTATTACGATGGTCATCAGTTGTTTCAAAAGGTTACCTCATTGGGATACATTTTGATGGATGATGGCAGTGGAAACTTCTTCGGTAGAAAATTACTACGCGATTATTACTTCCATAAAATGCCCCAGGACTTAGGAATTAAGTTTGCCAAGGAATACAATCTCGACGCTGATGTCATCAAGGAACACCTCTACAAGCAGCCCAACCCGAATACTTACCTGGCCACATTTGCCCGTTTCATTATTGAAAATAAGGAACACCCATACTGCAAGGGTGTTATTGATAAGGGTTTACAGCAGTTTGTGAACAACTATATTATGCAATTTGAGCTGGCTACCAAAGTGCCAATCAGTTTTGTGGGAAGTATTGCCCATTTCCTAAGGGATGAGCTGACCACAGTTTTGGAACGGAACGATCTTATTTTAGGCGTTATCCGTCAACGACCTATTGAAGGTCTGATGGAATTCCATAGGGAGACTATTTAACCGCAATCATCGAAATTTCCACATTCACGAACTTGGGAAGGTTTGCCACTTCCACCGTTTCCCTAGCTGGAGCGGTATCTGCATCAAAATAAGAGGCATATACTTCATTGATTTCGGAAAATTGGTTCATATCCTTTATAAATATTGAACTCTTCACCACTTGCTCAAAACCCATTCCCGCTTCGGTAAGAATGGCCTTTAGGTTTTCCATAGATTGTCTGGTCTCGTCCTTAATACCGCTTTCTACCAATTTACCTGAGCTTGGGTCCATGGGTATTTGACCTGAAATGTAAAGTGTATCCTTTATGAGCACTGCTTGGTTGTAGGGGCCAATGGGAGCCGGAGCGTTCGCGGTATTGATAATTTTTTTCATGGATTTAAAATTAGATTCAATGTATCCGTAAAGGAAGCAATTTATTTGAAATTAACGTCTGCTTACAAAAGGTTGGCTTCTATTTTCCCATTTAAGGTCCTTAAGAATGGAGGCTTTTATCCCAATAAAAAAGTACCATCGTTCAAACCTTCCAAAAGGCGTCCAGTCAAAACTGAGACGGAAACTATTAAGATCTCGCTTAAAGGCAAAGCGCGTATCGGCAAAACCCTTGTTCTTGATATCATATCCTGAATTGAAGCCCACTTCCCATTTTGGGGATAGTTTTATGTTGCCAGAAAACATAAGCGAGTGGTTGGTGATTTCGCTTTGGCGATTACTGTTATTGTAGGTGGCCACATAGGTTATCCGGGCATCCCAAGGCATTTCATTTTTGTAGAGGGGATTATCAACATCCCCTGACTCCGAATCATCTTCCTGGAAAAAGGGTTGTCCATCCCGAGCACCTTGAAGTTCAAAAGGATTATTGCCATATCCCGGATCCTGATCTTGGTCATCTTGATCGGATTTGCCGCCGCCCTTTTTGAACATATCACTTTTGAGAGAGAATCCCGTGTTCAATCGAGCTGAAGTCAATCGGAACAAACCACCTCCATTGTTTATATTGAATGTGTTGATTCTTCTCCCATTGTTGTCAATGGCGTAAGGGTCAAAGGTGGCGGAAAAGTTAATGGGCACATTCTTAATAATCTCCGTGGCCCCGGTCATATTTATGGGACTTAGCTTTAGGGAATCCGCTTCAAAGTTATAATTGGCCGAAAAGGTGAGGTTGCTAAGTATGCTGACTTTTCTTGGTTCAGTGGCCGTTGAGTCCTTATCCCGAACCTTGGCCTCTAGCGAATTTTGTAGGGAGAAGCTTAAGGAATTTCCTCTACTCAACGAGGGTCTTCCATAAATACTGGTTTCGAAAGGTGTATACTGGACCTCTTCGTTATCTCCGTCCAAATAGGTGTCATAAAATTGTTCAAATGATGGGGCATAGCTGTAACCTATAGAAGGTCGCATGACATGGCGTATAGCTTGGATTTTTTTGTCCTCCCCAAAATTGAATGTACCGTATACGGTAGTTCCAATAGAGGCTCCCATGCTGTAGCGGTTGAATCGATCAAAGCCAGGTATCGTATCCGTAACAACAGCTTGCTCGTCCGTATCAAATCTACGGCGAATTGTTTCCAAGGTCCAGACATCTTCATAACTACCATTTAAACTGACACTCAAATATTTGGCGACTTTAAAATTGGTACCTAT
>JBCCUY010000169.1:0-7294 GCA_039196145.1 Bacteroidota bacterium | reverse complement strand
TTGCCCTGCATGCGCAGATATCCTGTGGTGCCGGTGCTGACCCCGCCATCCACGTAGAGCAAATCCTTGTAACGCCCGTCAGAATTCAGATCCGTAGACAGGATGCCCCGATCCGTCGGCGTGCCGGTGCCTTCTTGCGCTTCCAGCAGCAAAGCGCCCGCGCCATCGCCAAACAGCACACAGGTCGCGCGGTCGGTCCAATCCATGATCCGGCTAAAGGTTTCGGCCCCGATCACCAGTACCCGCTTGGCCTGTCCCGACAGGATCAGCGCATTTGCATTGCTAAGCGCATAGACAAAACCGGCGCAAACGGCCTGAACATCAAAGGCAAACCCGTTTGTCATGCCCAGTTCAGCCTGCACCATGGTTGCCGCTGAGGGAAAGGTCAGGTCAGGGGTTGAGGTGGCCACAACAATCGCATCCACATCGGCAATATCCGTGCCGGCATCGCGCAGCGCGGCGCGCGCGGCGGCTGTGGCCATCTGCGAGGTCGTTTCCCCTTCTGCCGCGAAATGACGCCGATTTGGCCCCTTTGAATTATAATATTGGCTGGGGGAGACGAATCAAGAGATTTCTTGTTTCCTTTACTATTGAAGGGGCAGCGGATATGTCTAAAATTAAATAGGACCACAATTATGAAAACAATAGGTATGATTGGCGGTATGAGCTGGGAATCCTCCAAGATTTATTATGAACATCTCAATCGGATGGTAAAGGAAAAGCTGGGCGGTTCCCATTCTGCAAAAAGCGTGCTTACCTCTGTAGATTTTGAAGAAGTGGAACGGTATTCTTTCTCAGGTGACTGGGAAAAAATTGGGAACCTCATGGCCGAACATGCACAGAAATTGAATCAGGCTGGGGCGGACCTTGTTGTTTTGTGTACCAATACCATCCACCTTGTAAGTGATGCTATTACCAATGCCGTGTCCATACCTTTTCTGCACATTGGCAGGGCCACAGGCGAAGCCATCCAACAAAAAGGGCTCAAAAAAATAGCGCTATTAGGGACCCAGTTTACCATGGAAAAAGACTTTTACACCAAAATTCTGGAAGAGGAATTTGGTTTGGAAGTCCTAATTCCTGACCTAGAAGATAGGGAGGCCCTTCAATCCATGATCTACAACGAATTGGTCAAGGGAGTTTTTACCCAAGAGGCCAAGGAAGAGTGCTTGCGCATCATTGAAAAAATGAAAGCACAGGGCGCCGAAGGCGTAATTTTAGGCTGCACGGAACTACCGATTTTGATTCCAGGCAACGAGGTGACCATCCCAACGTTTGACACTACCAAAATTCATGCACAGAAAGCAGTGGATTTTGCACTTTCTTAGTTTCAAATACCCGAACTTTGGGCTTCATTTTCATTAATCTTTTTTGTAATGCGAAAAATATACCACTTGGGAAGTTGTTCTACCTGTCAGCGTATTTTAAAAGAATTGGAACCTTTGAACGAAGTATCGCTTCAGGAAATCAAATCTGAGCCTATGACCGCCGATCAGGTGGATGAAATGGCTTCCCTTACGGGGAGTTATGAATCCTTATTTAGTAGAAGGGCCATGCTCTTTAGACAACGCGGACTCCATGAACAAAACTTATCGGAGGACGATTATAAGAGACTTATCCTGGAGCATTACACCTTCTTAAAACGACCTGTGGTTTTGGTTGACAATCAAATTTTTGTTGGCAACTCCAAAAAAACAGTTGAGGCTGCAAAAGCAGCACTACATTCATGAGCAAACGAACCCTTGCACTTCTGGCAGCTTTGACGGCCACTACCATTTATGGTATCAACCACACCGTGGCCAAGGGAGCCATGCCAGATTATGTAGGTCCGTTTGGTTTTATTATGCTCCGTCTTGGGGGGGCCACGTTGTTTTTTTGGGCGATATCCATTTTTGGCCCCAAGGAACAAATAGAAAAAAAAGATTGGCTTCGAATCTTGGCTTGTTCCCTTTTGGGCATGGCCATCAATATGCTGGCCTTTTTTAAGGGACTCCAATTATCCACGCCAATAAATAGTTCGGTTCTAGTAACCATAACTCCCATTATTGTTGTGGTTATTTCCGCCATTTTTATCAAGGAAAAAATAACAATGAACAAAGGACTCGGTATCCTTCTGGGTTTTGTTGGGGCTTTAGGTCTTGTTTTGTTTGGTGCCGAAATACGGCAAGACGCCCCAAATATTCCTTTGGGCAATATTCTTTTTATCGTGAATGCCACTGTGTATGGGTCGTACTTGATCTTGGTAAAAAAACTTACGGAAAAATATCATCCCTTCACCTTGATGAAATGGCTTTTTTCCATTGGGTTTATAATCGCTTTTCCGATGACCTACCCTGAATTTTCACAAATCGAATGGTCCACTATGCCAGGATGGGTCTACGGCATTGTTGCCTTCGTCGTCATAGGCACCACGATTATCACCTACTTGTTCAACGTATTTGCGTTGACGCAATTGAGAGCATCTACTGTAGGTGCTTTTATCTATGTTCAACCCCTTATCGGAATTCTTTTCGCTCTGTTTTCGGGAAAAGACCAGCTTACACTGATCAAGATTGCCGCAACGGTTTTGGTGCTCTCCGGAGTTTATTTGGCCAGCAGAAAACCTAAGCCAAGTCCTTAGGGATTTGTACAAATTTTCGAGTGTCCTCCTTGGTTAAGGTTTTAAAGTCTTCCGATTTTTCCATGGTATCAAAAGCATCAAGAAACTGTTGGGGCAAAGCGGTCAGCCTTCGTTCCTTAAGGTCCATCCAAGCTCCCATCATCTCGCATCGGGCAAAGTTCCTTCCCTTGGCATCATAAAACTCATGTTTGAATTCGAAGAACATCCCATCTTGGCTCATGCCTTCAAAACCAAGAGACACTTTAATGGGCTTTCCTGCAAAAACCTCTTTAAAATAATACATGTGCTCATAGAATACCACAGGTCCGATATTGAACTGGGCCATTGACTTTTGATTGAATCCCAATTGTCCCAAATAAGCCATACGGGTATGACTCATAAAATTGATATAGGCCGAGTTGGCCAAATGACGGTTGGCGTCCAAATCGCTCCATCGAATGTCAAATTCCTTAAAAAACATAGGTTGATAATTTGTTATGCGTGCATAATAATTGTAAAATTACCATACTTTTAAAAAAACAGGCCCATCCCATACCTGAAATACGTGTAACTTTAGAACTTTAACATTTCGCCATGAGTCAAAAAGCCGAATTCATCCAAAGCCTAAGTTTGCCAGCTATTGCTGCCCCAATGTTCTTAATATCCGGACCGAAACTGGTAGTGGAATGCTGTAAAAATGGTATTGTGGGGACTTTTCCCGCTCTAAACCAAAGAACACGTGAAGGATTTGAGGAATGGCTTATCCAAATTAAATCCGAACTAAAACAGTTTGAAGAAGAAACTGGGAAAAAAGCAGCGCCTTTCGGCGTTAATCTTATAGTCCACCCTACCAATCCAAGATTGGAAGCTGACGTAAAGCTATGTATCAAACATCAGGTTCCTTTAGTGATTACATCCTTGGGAGCGGTAAGCATGGTGGTGGATGCCATTCACAGCTATGGGGGGCTTGTATTTCATGATGTCATTAAAAAGAGGCATGCCGAAAAGGCCGCGGAGGCCGGCGTAGATGGTCTTATCCTAGTAGCTGCCGGCGCAGGCGGGCATGCAGGAAACCTCAACCCCATGAGCTTGATTGCCGAGGTGAAAAAGTTTTTCCATAAGACCATCATTCTTTCCGGATGCATAAGTACCGGAAGGGATATTGCATCCGCCATGCAGATGGGTGCCGATTTAGCCTATATGGGGACCCGTTTCATCAATACCGAGGAAAGCAAAGCGCCTGAAGATTATCGCAAAATGATCATAGAGGCGGGAGCCAGTGATGTGGTTTATACCGCTGCCATATCCGGAGTCCACGCCAATTTTTTGGCGGCAAGCCTAAAGGCTGCAGGAATTTCCGAAGAAGATTTGAAAAAAGACCATAAAATCGATTTTGGAAAAGAATTGGATACCGAGGCCAAAGCGTGGAAAACCATTTGGTCCGCTGGTCAAGGGGTGACCACCATAGAAAATACACTTCCGGTGGGTGATTTGGTCAATAACCTAAAAACTGAGTTCAAAGCAGCCATAACAGAGCAAGCCCAGTTGTTGGAACGCTATTCATAGCGCTTAACAAGGTCTGGCTTTTCTTTGTATTTTGGTGATTGTTAATCAACCATTGACATCCTCATGTATATCAAAAGAAATCTAAGTTGGGCCATTATCATGAGCTTCGCATGGAAAAATCTACTCTTTTTTGCCATATACGCCGGCGCGGTGTTTTTTTTGTACCACCAGTGGGAATGGACACATATTGATATCCCCTTTGAACCCATTTCTGTAATTGGAATAGCCGTGGCTTTCTATATCGGATTTAAAAATAGCCAGAGCTATGACCGTTTTTGGGAGGCGCGAAAAATTTGGGGCGGCATCGTAAACTATTCTCGAACCTGGGCCAATAATGTGCTCAGTCTGGTGAAAAATGACCGTAATGCCCAAGTCACCCTGATTTACCGGCATATTGCCTGGATCAACGCGCTACGCATTCAGTTGAGGCAACCCACTAGTTTTTCCATTCGGGAAAACCGAGCAGTAGAACGGCTTTTTGATCGCCATGGGGAAAGGAATCCGGTGTGTAGTGGGATGGATTTGTTCCTGGACCCGAAGGAGGTGGATGCCTTGGAAAACAGAAAAAATGTCGCCACTCACCTCGTCAAAAAACAGGCACAGCACATAAAACAATTGTTGGACGAAGGCAAGCTAACCGAGTTCGATAAGCAAATTTTTCATGGTAATCTAGAGGAATTCTATAACCTCCAAGGTAAATGCGAGCGTATCAAAAACACGCCCTTTCCACGACAATATGCCTATTTCAGTACTGTTTTTACATGGGTTTTTCTCTTGCTCCTCCCTTTTGGATTGCTCAACGTCTTTGAAACACAGCTCCAAGAATTGGAAGTAGGTCACAACTGGTGGTACATTGTGTTGATGATTTTTTTCTCCATTCTTATTTCGTGGATTTTTGTCACCATGGAAAAGGTAGGTAGTAACAGTGAGGATCCTTTTGAGGGTCGAATCAATGATGTTCCCATGACCGCATTATGCCGAACTATCGAAATTGACTTGAGGGATATGCTGGACGAAGAGAATCTTCCCGAAAAAATACAACCCCAGCACAATATTTTGTACTGATGCCCTTAGTTCCCTCATCCTATCGCCCACCCCTTTTCTTTAGAAATGGGCACTTAGCAACCATTCACCACGGACTTTTCAGAAGGGTACATGGGGTATCCCAAACACGGGAAAGACTAATCTTATCCGACGGAGATTTTCTCGATTTGGATTGGAGTCATGCTCGCCAAACTTCAACAAAACTTGTAATACTGTTACATGGCTTGGAAGGTGATGGTCAACGGCCGTACATCACGGGAAGTGCCAAACTTTTCAATGCAAATGGATTTGATACCTGCGCAGTGAATTATAGAGGGTGCAGTGGAGAACCAAATTTGAAATACTGTTCGTACCACAGCGGCGCCACCGCAGATTTGCTTGAAGTCCTGAACCATATCTTGAAAAGCAAGGATTATGCCTCCATCTATCTAAATGGATTTAGTCTAGGGGGAAACTTGGCGCTAAAATTTTTGGGCGAGGGGAACAAGCTTCCCTCTGAAATCAAAGGGGCAGTTGCCGTTTCGGTTCCCTGCAATCTGAACAGTTCCTGTAAAAAGCTATTGACCTTTGAGAACGTATTGTATGCCAGACGTTTCAAAAGACATTTGCTGGCAAAATTGCGCCAAAAACAACGGTCATTCCCCGAATTGATTTCCAAACAGGATATAAAATCCATCAAGACCTTAAAGGATTTTGATGATGTGTACACCAGCAAAGCGCATAATTTCAAAGATGCCCTGGATTACTATGAACAATGCAGTTCGCTTCAGTTCCTAAATACCATTAAAATCCCCAGCCTGATTATCAATGCTGAGGATGACTCGTTTTTAGGTCCGGAGTGTTTTCCACATGCTGAAGCTGACAAAAACCCCAATCTCTATTTGGAGGTTCCCAAATACGGAGGTCATGTGGGTTTTTGGGGGAAGAATAACATCACGTACACCGAAAAAAGAGCCTTGGCCTTTTTTCTTGAACTTTAAGAACAAGTCCTAAGATTTATTCAACAATGAATTTTCCTTGCATTACTCCATAGTGTCCAGGAAAACTACAAATAAAGTCATAAGTCCCGACCGCTGGAGCATCAAAAGTTATTGTTGTCACCTCTCCTCCGCCTATTAACTTGGTATACGCTATAATTGCATCGCTTTCAGGGATATATTCAGTATCTCTTGCGGATGCTGCCTCCGCTGCAAAAGCTCCAATATCCGTTCCCTGAGCCAATAAAACAAAGTTATGTCCCATTACCATTTTATCCATTTCACCCGTATGTCTCAAGGTCAGCGTCACTTTCTTTCCCTCCTTGACCCTTAATTCAGACTTGTCAAATTGCATTAAATCGTTGGAAGAAAGTGCAATTGCATTTTCGTCGGTTTCCTTTTTTTCCTCCTTTTTAGCTCTATTAATTTGAAAACCTTCTTCTTTTTTTTCGGCCTTCTTTTCCCCACAACTTACCAATATAATACCGATGGAGATCAGATATAAAAAACTGATTTTTTTCATTTTGATGATTGTTTTATTCTACGTTTAATGCGCTGAAAATTACAAGAAATAAATCAAATAAACCCCATAATTATGTTTCAAATGGCACAAACAAAACTACAAAACTGTAGCCTAGACCCCTTTCCTTTAAAACATATTGACTAATTTAGATGACACGTAGAGAACACATTTATATTACCAAAGAATCCAATGAAAAAAACATTCCTTTGCCTGGCATTGGCAGCATTTGTTGTTGGCTGTGGTGGAAAGAAAGAAGAAAAAAAAGACGGTTTCGAGGTAAGCCGATCAAAGACCGAAGATAAAAAAGCCGATGCTGGAGGTGGGGTTCCAATAGACCTTGACAACCAAGGAGTGGGCCCAATCAAGGACTTGGAGTTTCCAGCTGACATCGACACGGAGACGGCGGATCGCGGTGAAGCCAAGTTTAATTCCATCTGTGTGGCCTGCCATATGGTTGACCAGCGCATGATAGGGCCGGCCATGAAAGGAGTTTATGAAAGACGAAGCCCAGCATGGGTCATGAATATGATTCTAAACCCTGACGGAATGCTAAGGGAAGATCCTATCGCAAAAGCCTTGTTAAAG
>JBCCUY010000168.1:0-7358 GCA_039196145.1 Bacteroidota bacterium | reverse complement strand
TCGGGGAAAATGGTTAATGCCTTTAATGCCCTTTTGTTGGCACAGAGCATTTCAAAAGGAAAAGCAACCCTTAACCGCAATACCAGATAAAATGAAACGATTTCAGCTATTATTTTTTTCCGTTTTAGGTGTGCTATCGGCCACAGCTCAAAATGGGTATTGGCAACAACATGTAGATTACTCCATGGAGGTGGATATGGATGTAAACACCTTTCAATATAACGGAACCCAAAAGCTGATCTACACCAACAATTCGCCAGATGTATTGAGCCGCGTGTACTATCATCTTTTCTTTAATGCCTTTCAGCCTGGAAGTCAAATGGATGCCAGGTTGCAAAACATCAAAGATCCCGATGGGCGAATGATGGAAAACGGTAAAAGCAGAATAGCTTCCCTACCAGAATCAGATCAAGGCTATTTACATGTTCAGACCCTATTACAGGACGGAGCGCCTACCACTTTTTCGGAGGAAGGAACCATTTTGGTTGTTAATTTACCTAAACCCGTTCCTCCAGGCGGAAAAACCACCTTACAAATGGAGTTTAAAGGTCAGGTTCCAATACAGATAAGACGTTCAGGACGGAATAGCTCCGAAGGCGTTGCCCTCTCCATGAGCCAATGGTATCCTAAAATGGCGGAATACGATTTTGAGGGGTGGCATGCAAACCCATATATAGCTCGCGAATTTCATGGGGTTTGGGGCGATTTCGATGTTAAACTGACATTGGACAAAGACTATGTAGTAGGAGGATCGGGATACCTGCAAAATCCGCAAGAAGTTGGCCATGGCTACCAAGCCCCTGGCACCAAGGTAAAAACCAAGAGTAAAACGTTAACATGGCATTTTAAAGCACCTAATGTTCATGATTTTATGTGGGGGGCAGATCCAGATTATATTCACGATATCCTGCAAATGGAAAATGGGCCTACGCTTCATTTTTATTACAAAAACGACCCTGCACTAATTGATAATTGGAAAAAGTTGCAGCCCAAGACTGCAGCTGCCATGGAGTTTTTCAGCAAAAACATTGGTAAATACCCTTATGACCAGTATTCTGTGGTCCAGGGTGGGGATGGTGGTATGGAATATGCCATGAGCACCCTGATAACGGGCAATCGCTCTTTTGGAAGTTTGGTCGGGGTGATGGTACATGAAATGGCCCATTCATGGTTCCAACACGTTTTGGCGACCAACGAGTCCAAGCATGAATGGATGGATGAAGGTTTTACCACCTTTATCAGTAGCCTTTGTATGAACGAGATTATGGAACAGGGCAAGGACAACCCTTTTGAGGACTCTTATAAGGGATATTATGCGTTGGTGAATTCCGGCTTGGAAAAACCTCAGGCCACCCATGCGGATCGGTTTGCCACCAATTTTGCTTATGGAATCTCCGCCTATAGCAAGGGTTCAATTTTTCTATCCCAATTGGGCTATGTAATCGGACAGGATAAATTAATGGAAACCGTGCGCAAGTATTTTGAAGACTTTAAGTTTAAGCACCCCGTTCCAAACGATATCAAAAGAACTGCTGAGAAAGTTACCGGAATGGAGCTCGGTTGGTACCTAACCGATTGGACACAAACCACAAATACCATAGATTACAGTATAAAAAATGTTGTAGCCGATGGCACGAAGACCAAAGTAACCTTGGAGCGAATTGGCGAAATGCCGATGCCCATAGATCTTTTGGTGGCCTACGCAGATGGTACCCAGGAAACTTATTACATCCCATTACAGATGATGCGGGGCGAAAAAGCAAATCCCTATACAAGTTTAAAGCGAACCGTGGTGGACGATTGGGCTTGGGCTCATCCTACCTATGAATTGGTTATTGATAAACCTATAGCTGAGATCCAGGCCATGGTCATTGATCCCTCGCAACTCATGGCAGATGTCAATGGGGAGAACAACGTGTATCAGCCTTAGTTACTATAGCTTACCTTTATAGTATAAATGGGGAACCCTGCTCTCTTTAGCGGAGCTCCCACTGCATGGGATTATGGAACTTGAAAAACACTTTACCTTCGGGAAAAATGAGAAGTTAAAAGGCAAAGTAGCCTTTGAAGAACTTTTTTCACAAGGCAAAAGTATTAGTTCATTTCCAATGAAATTGATTTACCTTAAAACCGATGTTCCTCAAGACGTTCCCTTCAAGGTGGGGGTTGTCACTCCTAAAAAAAAATTCAAAAGTGCGGTAAAACGCAACCGAATAAAGCGTTTGCTAAGGGAGGGTTACCGCCTGAACAAGCACATGCTTTTTAACAATGTGGAGGGAAATTTTGCGTTTCTATTTTTATACCTTGGGAACAAGATGCCCGATGCCCAAGAGGTAAATACCCTTATGATAAAGCTCATGTCCACATTTTTAAAAAAGGAATCCAATGAAAAAACTAATACGTAGACAAGTTCTTATACCCATTGTGGCCTTGTTTGTTCTGGTGGGGGCAAGTAGTTTTAAGAGCGATTTTTTTGAGATTGCCAAGCAGATTGAAATCTTTACCACACTTTTTAAGGAACTGAACATGAACTATGTGGATGAGACCAATCCTGCAGAGCTTATGGATTCCGCCATAAAGAATATGCTGGAAGAGCTCGACCCCTACACGCGGTTCTTAAATGAACAGGACGTTGAGGCCTATAAAATCAATAACGCGGGAGAATACTCGGGGATTGGTGCTTTAGTGCGGTCTTATGAAAGTAAGTTGCTCATTGTTGAGCCCTATAAAGGTTATCCGGCGGACAAGGCGGGTCTAAAAGCTGGCGACGAGATCATTAAGATTGGGGATATCAAGGTGTCAGATTTTGATGATAATGCCAGCGAACTGCTCAAAGGCGCCAACAATACCAGTGTGGACATCACTTTTGTTCGTCAAGGGCAGACTAAGACCGCTACCTTAAAACGGGAGGGTGTTGAGGTGGACGCAGTGCCCTTTTACAGCATGATGGACGATAATACGGGCTATATTGTACTATCCCGGTTTAACCGGAAGGCTTCGAGCCAGACCAAGGCCGCCATGCAGGATCTTAAGGGCAAAGGGGCTGAAAAATTGGTGTTGGACCTTCGCGGAAACCCTGGAGGCCTTCTGTCCGAGGCCATCAACGTCACCAATTTATTTGTGCCCAAAGGCGAACTTATCGTTACCACAAAATCAAAGGTCAAAAAATTCAATCAGGAATATAAGACCAAAAATCAGCCAGAAGATCTGGATATTCCTTTAGTAGTTCTTGTGGATGGCAGAAGTGCTTCTGCTAGCGAAATCGTCTCGGGCGGACTACAGGATCTGGATAGGGCGGTAGTTCTAGGTGCCCGAAGTTTTGGAAAAGGGCTCGTACAAAGGCCCTTGAAACTCACCTATGGAACTCAGCTTAAAGTGACTATTTCGCGATACTACACCCCTTCGGGAAGATGTATTCAATCCTTGGATTATTGGAACAGGGATGATGAGGGAAATGCCGTTCGCAATACCAACTTTAAGGAATTCACCACCAGAAATGGCAGAAAAGTACAGGACGGTGGTGGCGTAATGCCGGACATTGAAATTACCTCTAGTAAAACCAATAGTTTGATAGATGCCCTAAATCAGAACAATATCATTTTCGATTTTGCCACTGATTTTTACTACGATAATGATTTGGGCTCAGTAGCCGATTTCAATTTTTCTGAGGCAAATTTTGAAGCTTTTAAGGATTTTGCCAAAAACCAGAACTTTTCATTTCAAACGGAGACCGAAACCCTTTTGGAGGAATCCATGAATAGTGAAGAACATTTACTTGGATCGGAAGTTCAAGAAAAATACAAGGATTTATTGCTGGCGGTCAACAAGGGCAAAATCTCGGCTTTGGACACCTTTAAAATGGAAATCCAAAAAAATCTTGAGGATGAAATCATCAAACGCTATTTCTATCGTGAGGGATTATACGAATACTACCTCACCAATGACGATGCCATTCTCGCCGCAACTGCACTTTTGGGCGATCAGAACAAATACAAGGGTATTTTGAAGTAAGATGGTTCGGAGGTCCCACTTGTTTTCTGTTTGTGTCCTTCTGGGATTGTTTCTGAACGCGCAAACAGAATTCGAGGTTTCAAAAATTCATGACTCTATTTCCGTCAAAGGTTCCCCAAACGAAACTTTTGCCCTCTATCTGCCCGGCTCCTTTTCTAGCGATCGTTTAAGTCCCATTGTATTCATTTTCGACCCCGGAGCAAGGGGGACGGTAGGTATCGCGCCCTTTATTCCAGCTTCGGAAAAGTATGGACATATCCTTGTTTGCTCCAACAACTCTAGAAACGCACCCTACGACGTAAATTTTACTATCGCCAACAATCTATTCAATCATATTTTTTCCAATTTCAATATCAAAGAGGACGAAATGTATGCCTCCGGTTTCTCTGGAGGGTCGCGTTTGGCGAGTGCCATAGCTTCCTTGACTGACCAATTTGATGGCGTCATTGGATGCGGAGCTGGATTTTCCGGTATACAAGAGCATATGCCGGCAGCTCATAAATATGCGTATGTAGGGATGTGCGGGGATCGTGATATGAATTACAAGGAAATGATAGAGAACAAAAACTATCTCAATCTCATACAATTTAAAAGCACCCTGATCTCTTACGACGGGGAGCATGCTTGGCCACCACCGGAACAGATGCTTAGGGCCTTTGATTGGTTATACCTTGAACGGGTAAAACGGGAAAAAACCGTTTCTGGGAAGTCCGTTTTGGAATACTATGGCTCCGATCATGAGAAGTTGGATGAATTCAGGGATTCCGATAAACTTCTTTTCGAAGCGGAACAATTGGAGCGGATGGTCAAGTCTTATGAAGGAGTCCTGGACATAGATAGTTTAAAGCAACAATACGCTTCCTTAACGGCCTCCAAACGGCTCAAAAACCAACTGACACACTTGGAAAGTTTGCTGGATACGGAAAGAAAATGGGTGGGTAAATTGGATGCGCAACTGCTTAAGGATTTAAAAAATCCTAAAAAGGTGAAATGGAGTTGGTGGGAGAAGGAGCTTGAAAAATTGGAAAAACTTCGCTCCAAAGATGATTCGGAAACTGAAAAAATGATTTTCCGAATACGGTTCGACCTTTTCGTAAGGCTATATTCCCGTCAAAACCCGCAAATGCGCAAGCAGTATCCAGAAAAATCCAAGTTCATTGACGAATTTTTGACCTTGCTTCGTTCTTCCGCCTCTTAAATGGCACGATTTTGGCTTCAATCCACCTAAATCTTAGTCATGAAGTTTGTTGTTCTTGCTGGTTTTCTTCTTTGTTGTTCTCTTCAAATTTCAGCACAAAAAATATTTTCCGTTGATGCGGATTACAAAGCTGATGTTAAAGTTTTTGTGGCTGACCGCGACTACAAGGCTGACCTTCTGGTCTACAAGGTGGATGCAGATTACAAGGCAAGGGATAACAGGGGTTTATGGTTCTTTACCAATGCGGATTACAAAGCTGATAAAAAAGTATTCTTTGTGGATGCCGATTACAAAGCGGACCTCATTATTTATGTGGTAGATGCGGACTATAAGGCACAATGGAAAGATTCTTCCCTTCAACATCTGATGTGGTAGTTGACAATATCAAATTACCTATCTTGGAAGAAACTATCTTCCAGATAAAGGCCAATGGATGCTGTTGATCAGCTTATAGTGCACCTTAGAGAATCGGTTCCCATAACTTCTGAAGAAGCTGGAAGCATCCGGAAACATTGCTCGGTTGTTGAACTTGGACGAAGGGATGTCTTGTTATTTGCTGGGGAAACCTCCAAACACATGCGGTTTATATCCAAAGGATGCCTGCGGGCCTACTATATGGATGCTGAGGCCAAAGAGCATGTGGTTCAGTTTGGGATAGTGGGGTGGTGGATAAACGACTTATACAGTTACCTTACACAAACCCCAGCCAAACAGTTTGTCCAGGCGCTGGAACCCAGTGTTGTGGTTCAATTACAAAGGGACACCCTAAATCAACTCTTCCATGAAATTACCGCTTTGGAGCGGTTTTTTCGATTGAAATTTGAAAAGGCCTACGTAGCCTTTCAAGAGCGTACCATGGATGCCATGAGCAAAACAGCCGAACAACGGTATTTGGAATTCCGATTTAAATATCGCGCGATTGAGCAACGGGTTCCGCAGTATATGGTAGCTTCCTACTTGGGCATCACACCTGAGTTTCTCAGTTCCCTTAGAAAAAATATTCCCTAACCTGCTCTTTCTTAAGGTACCTTAAGATTCATCCTTGGGATCTTTGGAAACTTTGTACCCTAAAACAATGGTACAATGAAAAAGATACTTGCATTTACGGGGAGTAATAACCCAAACTCCATCAATGAAAAACTAATCTCCGCGGCTTTGAAAACTATTCCCTCGGACCAAATTGAAAGAATAGTGCTATCCGAAGTGGACGTGCCCATTTTCAGCTTGAAAGAAGAAGAAAAAGGGTTTCCAAAATCCATCAAGGAGCTTTTCAAGCAGTTTGCCCAAGCAGATGGTTTTATCATTTCGTCTCCAGAACATAACGGCCTTCCCACTGCCTTTCTAAAAAACATTATTGATTGGATCTCCAGAATAGATCAAAAATTCTTTGGGGACAAACCCGTCCTTTTGTTGAGCACCTCTCCAGGTAGAAATGGAGGCGCCTCCAACCTAAGGGTGTTGGAACAGCTGCTGCCCATTTGGGGTGGAAATCCAACCGGAACCTTTGCCTTAGGAAGTTTCAATCACTCTTTTGATCAAAATACCATGGAGGTTTCTGACGCTGAGCAGGCAACCAAGTTGGATAGGGCCGTCAAAAACTTTTTAGAACTACTTCACTCATAAACCCATATATCATGAAAAATTCAAATCAAAACATTCAGGTCGTAGAAAATTATTTTAACGCCTTTCAACAAGGAAAAACGGATCAGGTTTTGGATTCGTTTCACGATGATTGTCTCATTGTAAGTGTGAAAGACGAAAATCGCCCAAAAAAGCAATTGCACGGTACCTATAAAACCAAATCGGAGGCACAACAGTTCATTGCTAATATTGTGGAATTGTTCAACACTAAAAAATTTGAGGTAGAGCGCATCGTGGCCCAGGACAATGTTGTATTTGCCAATGGCTCTTTTGCCCACGAGGTAAAAGCAACAGGAAAAATGTTCGTTAGCGACTGGGTCCAGCTCAGCGTTATAGTAGATGGGAAAATAAAGGAGTATCGGTTCTACGAAGATTCTGCCGCATTTGTGAAAGCATCGATGGTTTAGATTATATGGGGTCTTTGAATCAGGATATTGTAAATCATCTGTTCCGTTTTTGGGGAGAAATTGGGTCTGATGGCGGTTTTGCCCACAGGGAAAAGGGGGTA
>JBCCUY010000167.1:0-7361 GCA_039196145.1 Bacteroidota bacterium | reverse complement strand
GTTCAGTAATAAAGTGATTTTCTGTTTGGTATTTTGATGTTATAATTTTTGCCAACCTTTATAATATCGAACAAGAATCAATATCAGTCACTGATTTTAGATACTATGGTTGTGTTTGATTAATGGGTTTGTGGTAAAGTAAGGCTCTCTTCCTTTTACACCTTTACCTACAATTCTAAAGAACTGCCTTTTACCATCTTGCTTTTGTGGCATACATTCGTGTGGCGTGAATATGCTAATCTTTGCTAATTGCCCTGCCTTCAATAAGATTCCCGTTTCTTCAGGGTACCTTTCTATGTAATCACTTAAATCACCGTCTTTTGTAAATGCTTTTTCTATCGTGTTCCAAAATCTACATGTATCGGAAATACTGTTTGCAATCAAAACTTTTGTTTCATCGTCCAGTAAAGTATTTGCTTTACCTCCCCAAGAAGAACCTCCACCACCCCAACGGTTAAAGTTTTCTATTCTTCCAACTTCTATATGAACATTTCTGTTAATACCTTTTGCATTATAGCCTCGCTGAGATTTTCCAGCATTTACAAAAGACTCATCTATGGTTAAGAATCCAACTTCCCCTTTTTCAAGGTAGATTTCATCAACGATGGCGGAATAAGACTTTGCCCAATCAGGTAGTGAATTAGAATCACCTTGAATAAAAGGCATCATATTGCATTTTACTCCTGTAAATTCAGGGAAATCAATTTTATTAATTACTAAACTTTCCATCGTCTTTTGATTTTTAATGTATGTTTCAATTTAAGTTTTGTTATAAATTTTGGACGTTTCATATGGCTGTCCGCTATGTTTTGATCCGGCCAATGGTTGGGAATACCTTAGTTATTTTGTTAAGTCATTGACCGGATTAAGAAAGATTGAGACGCCTTACAGATGCCCTGGCTCGTACCATTTGATTAATTGTTTCATTGATTAAAATTTGGTAATTCTCTTATCAATAAATTTTCAGGGATAGATTGTACTTTATCGATCTGTTTGAAAAAGTAGGGAGTGTTATGGTTGTTGCTTATCTCTTTCATTTCATAAGCCCAATCTATATTAAATGGTCTTTTCTTCGGTCCACTTTCACCTCCTTGTATTATCCAGTCTATAGAATTCAAAATGCCCCCTATATCGGATTCAGATATTCGAGCTATTTGAGGTTCTATAGATAGAAACCTATTCTTTACATCTTGATCTAAAAGATGAATCCCGTATTCAATTGTTTCAGGGTCACTTATAGAGGTGCCGAACCATAAATTGGATCTGTATTTCAAAGCTGGTGGGAGGTATTTGTCTATATTTCGTGGTCTTTTAGTAAGAAATAGGAAAATTAGATCTTGATAATCTCCGCAATATATATCTTCAAATAATTTAGTTCTTAGATCAGAAATAGAACTAAAACCAAGGATAGAATTATTGAGAGGTTTATCATCCTCAAAAATATCCATCATTGACCCCACAAATACTCTCTGTTTTATTCCAGACTCTACTGCGATTCTTTGATATCGTATTAAATCATTTGTCGCGGATTTAATTCTCTTTCTTGATGCTTTCTCGCCCCATATATTATTTCCCCATCTTTTTGCAAGAGTTTCTGCATAGCAGTTCTTGCATCCAGTGTGCTTCTTGGCGCAACCGTGCCAAAGATTTACTGTATGATCGGTCCATTCAATTTTTGAATTCTGTGCCATAAGTTTTGAGATTATATTTGACTTTCCATAAACTCCAGACATTCAACACCAAGGCTCTGAGTTATTGAATTTAACTTATGTGAATCAGCATGTTGAATGATTAAAATCATATTCATGATTGCAGCAGTAAAACTTAATTTCAACTCTCGGTATACACTTGGGTCCATTGATTTTTTATTGAGGTCAACCCGGTATAAATAGTGATTAAACATAGTATCTAAATCGGTCGGGATGTTGTTTACAATTTTCATGTTATTTTTTTTATAAAAAAAGGCAGCGGCCATGTGTTGAGAGATTAGATATATAAGAGAAGGCCGCTGCACTGTTGTTAAGATGAATGTTTCGGTTTTAATGTGGATTTAGCTTTATAAAGCATATTGCAACAATTACCACTATAACTATAACTATAAGTGCCAATATTCCCGAGGGAAACTCTTGCATACCTCGAGCTTCCTTTGTGAGAGGGTTGGTTTCAATTCTTGGAGGTGGTATTCTGAATAGCTGTGCAGCTTCTTTATCTGTAAGCTTTACATTGCTACTCAAGAACAAAGCTATGTTGTCCGGCAACACTTCAAACTCATACACATATACCCATGGGTTGGAATACCAAGATTCTTTTCCATTGATCGAATACCATAATGCCTTAAAGCTTTCTATAGGATTATTGGTATTTGTAATTCCCTCCAATAATGCATCTCGTCTTGTTATGTTTTGAAGTGGTTCAGATCTTACATTTGTGACTCTCAGTTTTATTCTGGAGAGATGTTTAGGCAAGAAAATGGATGGTCTCCACTTTCCACGATCAAGTAAGTTGTTGAGATGAATGTTTGAACATCCACCGGCCTTGTATTCGACAGCTACACCAGCATTGAGCTCACTTGGCTTTATATTGTCCAAAGATCTAGTTACTGCCCATGATTCGCGTACATATAGTATATCACCTTTTGAATACTTTGGTGGTTTTGCCTTGTCCTTTACGATTCTTCTGGTTTGGGCCTTTTCTCCTCTGAGAATGGCTTGAACCATGGGAGTGTTGAATAATATGGGTTTTGTTTTCATAGCTTTTATTTTGGAAGTCTTAAACTATCATCACCGTCCCAATGCACAATATTGCACATCTCAATTAGGCGGTCATAAACTCCAGTTTTATATATTTCTTTGATTTTGCTAGGACTAAAGTTTGAGGTGAATATTGATATCCCATGCACTTTTTCGGTCCTGTACATATAATCTCTCCGGCACACAATTAACCTTTCTAGTCTATATTGAATAATGTCACTAACAAGGTTTTCTTCATTTCCATACAAGTTGAGATTGGCTTCACCTCTCCAGGCTAAATCGTCCATAAATATTGATTCTGGATGCGAATATTGTTTTTTTGAATTGCCGTCTCGTTTTGAATTAGTATGAATGGTTTTGTAGCTATAAGAATGAACTTTTGGAATATGAGTAAATCCTTCCTTGTGCGCTTGATTCATGAGCTGAACCAATGCTTTTGCGAAGGCAGTTTTTCCGCGACTATGTTGTCCCCATATATACAAACCTTTAGTAACATCCAGCTTTTCACAATTACAGTCCTCCCAATCACAAGGTGTTTCATTGTTTCCAGAATAAGAGTTATCGTACTCTAAGTTTGTCATCCATTGCAGGATATGCTTTACTAATCTGGCATTGTGCTTGGTGATTACCAGAGGAGAGTTGTTGTTCCTACCAAAGACTCTTTGTTGCCACAGCTTATAGAAGTAAACCCTAATCGATTCATACCTCAACACTTTTTTATTGGAGGTTTCGTCTGGTTTTGATTTTGGTTTCAAAAATCCTTTAAGTTGTTCACTCGTCGTTGGGATCGTTGGCTGATTGCTTTTTATTTCAGCATTCCTTTTCTCCAGATCTTTTTTTGAAGCTTCGTTATACATTCTTAGATTTTTTTCTTGGTATACTACAATATTCCTCTTCTGTCGTGTCGGTTGATGAGGTTACGTTGAAACCGACTTCGTAAGCCTCTTCGAATGTGGAGTTTAGATATGGTATATTTTTTCGCTTGGATTTCCACCATGAATCGGAGGCTAGATTTAAGTACATTGTTTTGAAATGGTCGAATAAACGCTGCTCGTCACTGGAACCTAGCTTGAAGCTAATCTTTGGCTTAATCGCGTTCAGCGCGGTGCGAACCAGTGGCGTAACAATGACTTTTTTCTCTAAAAAGAAATTTTCACATAATGATTCAAAAGAGACTTCTGTTTCTAAGTTTATTAGTTTACTAGTTTTTAAGTTTATATAATTACTATCAATGCTTTCGACTTGCGTTGGTAGTTGGTTAGACAATGCTTTGGTCAATGCTTTGGTCTGTGCTTTGGTATTTTTTACCAAAGCAATAATGTTTGCTGTGTATTGGTTTTTGCTTCTTTGAACCATCTCAATGAAGTCCCATTTTGCCAAATCCAACAATGCGTTTATGTAGGTTTTATAGTTTTTAACCCCAATGGCGTCCATGCAGTTTTCAGTGGGCAGGCGAAATTTCTCAACCCATCCTTTTTGATTGTTAACATGAATTATAAAATGATATAGACTTCCGTGAATGGGCTTAACCTTTTCTGGATTTGAGAATGAGAATTCCCAAAAGTTTCTTGAAAGTGTAAATGTATTGACCATTGTTTAAGATGTTTGGGCTCTTTTTTCTAGTATCTCAGCATTCCTCAGTTCTACCCACTTAGGGCGATTTATAGGCTTCCTAGCCTTTGTCGGTTGGGGTATCTTCTTTATGGGTTGCTTGGTTCTAGTCTTTTTTGCTAAGCCGAGCTTTTTTGCAAGTGTGTGTACTTGTGACCTAGTAAGCCTAAATCGCACTTTTAATTCATCGATGGATGATTTGCTGTATACCTGTATAAATTGTTCTCTTCTGTCTTTAGGAATTGCGTACACAACTTCCTTTGCTAGGCTGTACTTCTCCCTAAGTTGTGCTAACTGGTGAGTTGTAAGCCCAAATTGTGTCTTTAGTTTGTTGTTTGGAGTGTTAGGGAATATTGATTTAAATAGTTTTATGTTTTCCTCCCCCAAATTGTAATCGTTCCTTATTGAAGGTTTTTGTATTCCTAACTCATTGGCTAACGCTCCTACCTCTTTTGTTGACAGATTGAATATGCGACACAAGTCTGGCAAACGCGTTGCACCATAGTATTCCTTGAATAAATCGATTTGAGAAGGACTTAAGTTATATTTAACTGCTAGTGCAGATTCTTTCATAGTATAGTTGTTATTTAAAGCTTCATTAATCTTTCCACGTACAAGTATGCATATTGTAATTTTTTATGTCATTCATGTTTTGGATTCTATTAGTTTTTCTTGGTTAGCCTCACCTATAGCATCTACAATTGCCGTAATGAGTGGAGGGGGAATTGAATTGCCAATTCCTTTTATTTGCTCTCGTTTGGTGCCTATGAGTTTATAATCTTCCGGGAATCCTTGGCAGCTGGCCAACTCCCTTGGTCTAAGCCATCTCATTTTAATATCTAGTAAGAAGAGCCCTTTACCAATATGAAGACTCACTAAGGTATTGTGATCAATTGTTGTTATTGTGCTTAAGGGGGCCTCTATAGAGGAGGCATGATTCCCTCCAAAATGCTTTGATATAAATTGTACTATTTCTGCGGTAATGAATGACTTTCTTTGATTAGTAGTCAACGTCTTAAGTGGATTCTCCAGACTATCCGTGCTTCCGTAATTTTGATTATGAATAAATTGGACTAAATCTGCTGAGACCAAGGACGGATTGATTGAAGTGGTGACAGTTCTCAGAGGGTCACCAGTACTACGCACTGTGGGGGTATTCCTAGTAAAAGGAGTTTGCATGAACTGCACATTTACAAGTTGTTTATTATTGCTCCCAGTTACCGTATGAAGTGGACTCTTAATATCTTGGACTTGGTTTGGTTTTCCATTGGAACTGAACTGCTTTGCAATAAAACTCGTTATGAGCCCTATTCCTTTACCTGTTGTAATTGTTCCCATCGGATTTTGTATACTTCCTATATTCTTTTCATTACCGAAGTACTTATCAATAAATTGAAGAAGCTCAATTGAGATAAATGCCTTTTCATCTTTGGTGACTACTGTTTTTATAGGTTTCTCTACCGATCCGTATGAATTTGTATTGTGATAATTCTGAATGTAGAATTGATCGGTAGTGATCAAAGCGTGCCTGTCCTTTGTAGTTACAGTGGGAAGTGGCTCATTCTTGGAGGAAGATTGGTTATTGCCATAATACTGAATAATGAAGTTTTTGTTCTTAAGAGCATACTTCTTTATCCCGTATGCGATACGAGCCAGTGTATTGTCAGAAAGTGGATTAGGTGTACCATCCTTCTTAGTTCTTCCAAATATGGATTTTCCGTGGTCCTGGAGATTTATGAATTTTGAGCATGGTACCCAAGGTTTCTGTCCAAAAAGATTGTTTGCAGTTTTGAAATGTGTTGGCTCTGGCCATTGTATATTCCATCCCTCTTTTGTAAATATCATGAATAGCCTTTTCCGGGTAGTAGCCACACCATAATCTGCAGCATTCAAAATGCGCATTTGAAAGTTTACGAACCCACATTCCTCCTGCATCTTGTACTTCCATTTATGGAAGTATCTACCTTTTTTAGCAGGATCCGGAATCATGATAATTTTTCCTTTTTCCTTTCCTCGTTTTACTTTAAGGCTATTGCCATCTTTATCCTTCTTTGGCTTCAGTGGCCCCCAGTGAAGAAACTCTCTTACATTCTCAAGAATCATAACAGAACAACCTGTGATTTTGGAATATCTGAACATTTCGTTTGCCATAGCCCTCGAATCCGGATTCCTAGACATTCCGCCTTTAGCGTTAGAATGGTTGGTACACTCAATGCCGGCTATTACAATATCACACGGTTTGAGATCGTCATGCTCGTATAGGTTGACGATATGAAACTTTACGTTTGGGTGATTGGCTTTGTTTATCATGATGGCATGCTCATTATGATTCAACCCTTCCACGACTTCTACATAATCAGATTGGTGACATCCTTGCGTTGCTCCACCTAAACCGCAGAGTAGGTCGGCGACTTTGAACTTTGTACTTACCTCAGTCATTTTTATTTAGCTTTTTAGCTTTTCAATAGTTTTTGATTTCATATTATTTAAAATTGATTACTCTTTAACTTCTGTAAACTCACCGTTTATAAGTCGATAATATGTATCTTCTTTTAAAGCCTTACCATCAATTTTACCTGTTTTCACCAGTAATGGCCTACCCTCATTATCATACTCCGCAAGAACTATCCAGGACCCTTTTTTGGCTTTTATTTTAGAACTATATCCAATAGCTGCTATTACGGCATCGTTACCCGAGGACCCTATCTGGGCACCGTAACCCGAGGACCCTATCTGGGCACCGTTACCCGAGGACCCTATCTGGGCACCGTAACCCGAGGACCCTATCTGGGCATCGTTACCCGAGGACCCTATCTTGGCACCGTTACCCGAGGACCCTATCTGGGCACCGTTACCCGAGGACCCTATCTGGGCACCGTAACCCGAGGACCCTATCTGGGCACCGTAACCCGAGGACCCTATCTGGGCACCGTTACCCGAGGACCCTATCTTGGCATCGTTACCCGAGGACCCTATCTGGGCACCGTTACCCGAGGACCC
>JBCCUY010000166.1:0-7416 GCA_039196145.1 Bacteroidota bacterium | reverse complement strand
GTTTCCAAGGTCAATCCTGACCTAGGGATCATTGGAAACTTCTACTATGGAAACGGACAGGGCAATGGCGATAGTGATCGCTTGATAAAACGATTTGGCGCCGATATCAGGGCGATATATAAAAACATGAAATTCCGAACCCATGTGAAGGCCAACGATTGGGGACCTTATGATTACCATAGGGATTTTAACCTCACCTTTCCATTGCAATTGATGTTGGACGTTTCAACCACCTTGGGCAAACCGGACTGGTTCATTTTGCCTAGCACTCAAGTTGGGATTCGCGGGACCTGGAGATCTTTGAACGAGTTCTCGCCCAGGTATTCACCCAACGCGCTACGGCCGAATACATTTCCTCCGACACCTATTTTAAGCACGGTTGGATTTGACAATGGACAAGAGTGGGAGATTATGACATATATACATATCAATATCGGGAAATAAAAAAATAAGAAGATGAAAAATACAAAATATAAAAACTTACGATTTGTTTTTCTTCTGAGCTTTAGTATGGCTGTTTTTTACAGTTGTGAAAGAGATTTTTCAGATGATGTGGAGTTTGCAACCTTTAGCACAACAGCTGACGTGTTCACTGATTCCCCAGTAGGTTTGGGGAGCAATTTTTACTTTCCCTTTATCAATTCAAAGGCAACGGCGTTCCGAGTAGATAACGAAGTTGGTTTTGAAAGTGAGGCATCTATTCGGATAGATGTGCCCAATGCAAACGACCCTGAAGGAAGTTTTGCAGGCGCTATTTTCAGAATAGATGGAGCTGGAAGGGATTTGACCGGTTATGATGCTTTGACTTTTTATGCGAAAGCCTCTAGAGGGGTTGTTATAGGAGAAATCGGTTTTGGTCAGGACTTTGAAGGGAATAGATTCCAAGTAACACGGAACGGGGTTACCTTGAGTACGGACTGGGTGAAGTATATAATTCCCATTCCCGATCCCTCAAAACTGATTGAAGAACGCGGAATGCTGTGGTTTTCGGCAGGAACGGATGAAACGGCAGGATTTGGGTATACGTTTTGGATGGATGAGGTAAGATTCGAAAGGCTTGGTAATATTGCACAGCCACGACCGGCCATTTTAAACGGTGCTGATCTTGCACAGGAAGGCTTTTTGGGAATTCCCATTACCATACAGGGACTGACCCAGACTTTCAATCTTGGTTCTGGCGAGAATGTGACACTTACCGCAAAACCATCCTACTTCGATTTTGCCTCTACAAATGTTGATGTTGCTCGCGCCAATGAACTTGGGGTTGTTTCTGTAGTGGGAACTGGTGAAGCTACTATCACTGCTAGTTTGGCGAATGTAGCAGCTACAGGTTCCTTAGCCTTAAATGTCTCTAGGGCATTTGATTTTGCTCCAACGCCGCCTCAAAGAAATCCTAGCGATGTGATTTCCATATTCAGTGAGGCGTACGCCAATGTTGGGGTGGATTATTTCAACGGATTCTTTATTCCTGATGGTCAAACTACCCAGGGTGGGGCACCTCCTTTGGATTTAAACGGAGATAGGGTCATCAACTACACCCAACTGAATTTTGTGGGAATTGGATTTTTTAATGATGTTGCTCCTATCAATGCAACTGCCATGGAGACCTTACATGTGGATATTAAGGTGAACGAGGCGGTGGCCCCCAGCGATTTTATACGGCTACAACTATTGAATTCGGTCGGGAACAACGAAACATCCGGAGAATTCACCATTAACGGAGATGCATTGACCGCGGATGAATGGGTGAGTTTTGATATCCCACTATCTGACTTTGCGGGCTTGACGGACCGCTCACAATTGGGACTCCTGTTCTTTATAACAGATTCCACTATTTCAGACATTTTCGTGGATAATATCTATTTCTACAGGTAAGCTACTAATTCAAACAAAGAAAAAGAAGATGAAGAATTTCATTAAAAACAATATAGAAAAACGTATGACTGTTCCAGCATTAATGATGGTACTGCTTTTGGTGGTTTGTGGCTGCGAGACGGATGAAGATCAGACTGTTGCAACATTGACCAACTTGGTGTTGTCAGAGGAGTTTGATTCGGATGGTGCTCCAAACCCAGCGGTTTGGGGATATGATATAGGAAGGGGCCCGAACGGAGATGGTTGGGGAAACCAGGAGCTGCAATATTACACGGACCGCTCGGACAATGTTGAGGTTCAAAACGGGGTCTTGTTGATCACTGCGAGACAAGAATCGTTCGAAGGAGCCTCATATACCTCTGCAAGATTATTGACCAAAGATCTTTTCGAACAGAAATTTGGTCGTTTTGAAGCTAGGATACGACTGCCCTATGGACAGGGTATTTGGCCGGCCTTTTGGATGTTGGGTGCTGACATTGACGAAAACCCATGGCCTGCCGCCGGCGAGATAGATATCATGGAATATAGAGGTCAAGAACCAACCGTTTTGGTCGGAAGTGTCCATGGGCCCGGTTATTCAGGTGGAGATGCCATTTCCAAGGAGTTTATTTTGGAGAACGATCGTTTTGACACTGGCTTCCACATCTTTGGAATTGAATGGGGTCCGGACTATGTGAATTTTTATGTAGACGACTTTCTCTACAACAGAATCACACCGGAAGATGTAACAGGTCCCTGGGTGTTCGATAAACCATTTTTTATTTTGATGAATTTGGCCGTTGGAGGCTCTTTCGTAGGCGCTCCAAATACGGAAACCGAATTCCCACAGACCATGTTGGTGGACTACGTAAGAGTATATAATTAATAATAGACTAAACTAACGCATACTACAATGAAACTATTACTTAAAAGAGCCAAGATCCTTTCGCTATTGATTTTGGCAATATCCTTTCTAGGATGTGAAGAAGATGATGAGGGGAATATCCTTCCAGCTGTGCTGGCGGGCTTTACCTTCGATTTGAATGAGGAAACAGGAACTGTATCATTTATAAA
Source organism: Bacteroidota bacterium (assembly GCA_039196145.1). Taxonomy (GTDB): domain Bacteria; phylum Bacteroidota; class Bacteroidia; order Flavobacteriales; family Flavobacteriaceae; genus Flagellimonas. The sequence continues at coordinate 4,488 of JBCCUY010000166.1, read as the reverse complement.
TATTTCTGAAAATGCTGATTCGTTTGAATGGGATTTTGGAGATGGTACCTCATCGACAGAAATAGACCCCATAAAGACATTTGCCAACGGTACGTTTGCGGTGCAACTTACGGCATCCAATTCGGCCGGAGCTTCTGATTCCACTGAGGATGAGATTATAATTTCGGTTCCTGAGCCACTCACATTACCTATTTTACCAATCACTTTTGATGGTACAAATGTAGACTATACGGCAGGCACATTTACGGGAGCAGCTTTTGAAGTGGTTGAAAATCCGGATCTTTCAGGTACCAACGATACTGCTTCAAATGTAGGAGCAATCACCAATATTGGGGCTGAGTTTGAAGGTATCTTTTTTAATTTGAATACTGCAATTGACCTTACCGATGATAAAACCATTACAATGAACTTTTGGGCTGAGGAAGCTGTAGATGTTTTGGTGAAATTAGAAGAAGGTACTGGAGCGGATACGGAAGTGTCGGCAAGCCATGGCGGTACTGGATGGGAAATGTTGTCCTTTGACTTCACCTCCTCTGATAGTTTTTCTAGATTCACCATGTTCGTTGATGGACCTGGCACGACGGCAGGAACTTTCTATGTAGATGACATTGAACAGATGGGCGCTACGGGAGGTGGTGATATGCCCACAGAAGCAGCTCCTGCGCCTCCATCCAGAGATGCGGCAGATGTGATTTCCCTCTTTAGCGATGCTTATACAGATATTGCTGTGGATACCTTTTTTGCCAGCTTTAGTAGCGGTGATGGAGTGACCGATGAGCAGGTAGCTGGCGATGCGGTAAAACTTTACGCTAATTTGGATTTTGCTGGTGTAGAGACGCTGACAGAAACTGTAGACCTATCAACGATGACCAATTTTCATATCGATATCTGGACAGCAACCTCATTTGATTTCATATCCAGATTGGTAGATTTTGGAGGCGATGGTTTCGGCAGTGGCAACGATACCCAGGCCGATGAAAGGACTACCCTTACAGCAGGTGAATGGAATTCAATAGACGTGACCATTGCCGATCTTCAGGCTGCAGGATTAACTGCTACACCGACGGATTTCAGTCAATTGATACTTGATGTTGTTGATGTAGTTGGAACAGTATACGTTGATAACATCTATTTCTACAATGACAGCGCCGGCGGAGGTGATATGCCAACAGAAGCGGCGCCAACCCCTCCATCTCGGGATGCTGCTGACGTGATTTCCATTTTCAGTAACGCCTATACGGACATTACGGTAGACACTTTCTATGCCGCTTTTAGTAGTGGTACTGGGGTATCTGATGTTCAAGTTGCGGGTGATGACACAAAACTGTACGCTGATTTGGATTTTGCCGGGGTTGAAACCCTAACAGAAAATGTGGATCTGTCCAGTATGACCAGCTTCCATATCGATGTTTGGACGGCGACATCCTTTGACTTCATATCCAGACTGGTTGATTTTGGTGGAGACGGTTTTGGCGGGGGTAATGATACCCAAGCCGATGAAAGAACTACCCTAACGGCAGGCCAATGGAACTCGATAGACGTAACCATTGCCGATCTTCAAGCGGCCGGATTAACCGCGACACCAACAGATTTTAGCCAGTTGATACTTGATGTCGTAGACGTAATCGGAACGGTATATGTGGATAATATCTATTTCTATAATGATAGTGCTGGCGGAGGTGATACGCCTACCACTGCGGCTCCGACCCCTCCATCTCGGGATGCTGCTGACGTGATTTCCATCTTCAGTAACGCCTACACCGACATTACGGTAGACACTTTCTACGCCGCTTTTAGTAGTGGTACTGGAGTATCTGATGTTCAAGTAGCTGGTGATGACACAAAACTGTACGCTGATTTGGACTTTGCTGGGGTTGAAACCCTAACGGAAAATGTAGACCTGTCCAGTATGACCAACTTCCATATCGATGTTTGGACTGCAACTTCCTTCGATTTCATATCTCGGGTAGTCGACTTCGCCGGTGACGGTTTTGGCGGGGGTAATGATACCCAGGCCGATGAAAGAACTACCTTGATGGCAGGCCAATGGAACTCTATAGATGTGACCATTGCCGATCTTCAAGCTGCAGGATTAACAGCCACTCCAACGGACTTTAGCCAATTGATTCTCGATGTGGTAGATGTAATTGGAACGGTGTATGTGGATAATATCTATTTCTACAACGATGGCGGTGGCGGCGGCTCAACATGTCCTGCACCACCAATGGGCGAGTTGTTATCCAATGGCAGCTTTGAGGCCAATTCGGGGGATGGCGCTTGCTGGCAGCTTAATGCCGGTGGTGGGTCGGTGACCATAATTGATACGGATGCCAATACAGGTACTTATTCAGCCAGGCTTACCACAGGTACTTCTCAAGTGCCTAACTTGAAACAAGAACGATTTGCGGGAAGTATCGCTGGCAATCAAGGGGTTCAGGTTACGTTTAGGTATAAGATTACCTCGGCTTTTGTTGACGGATCCATCCTGCAGGTATTGGCCTTTTCGGAATTTACAACGAACCCAGCTGTTGCACATGACTTAGGTAACGCCATGGACGTTAGTACGGTGGATGTATGGCAGACCTACACAGGTACTTTTACCACGGATGCTGCCGTTGAAGAAGGGATATCCCTATTAATTCAAGCTACATGTGGCGGAGCTGCAACTTGCGCCGGTGAGGTACTTATTGATGACGTAGTTGTAACTGAAATATAAATCTGGTAAGACGTTATTCTGACCATCGGAATAATGTAAAAATTAGGGTTGTTTAAAGCCTTTTTGCTCAAGAGGTTTTATCGGATAGGTCGGGCAAACCACCCGGCCTATTCACACCTAATTTTCACCTTGGGCAATTGAAACCGACCATTTCAATATACATGAAACAAAACAACAAAGTGATTAAGATGAATAGATCCTATACTATTCTCATAAGTTTAATTGTAGCCTTAGGGGGATTTTTATTAGGATTCGACAGTGCAGTAATCTCGGGTGCCATTAAAGGTATCACCACCTATTTTAAGATGACCGACGCTATGCTTGGATTTGCAGTGGGGTGTGTCATTTTCGGTGCTATGGCCGGAAATATTTTGGCCGGGCCACTTGCAGATAGGTTTGGAAGAAAGCGTGTTTTAATCATTGTTGCTGCACTATTTGCCATTTCAGCTACCTGGTCAGCCTTGGCAACGGGATATACAGAATTTATAATTGCCAGAATCATTGGGGGCATTGGTATTGGGGGTGCCATCTTGATAGCCCCAATTTATATTGCAGAAATTGCACCTCCACATCTTCGTGGGAGTTTGGTGTCCTTTAACCAGTTAAACATTGTAATTGGTATTTCGGTGGCCTATTTTTCGAACTATTTCTTCGTGAACTCTGGAGAAGATAGTTGGCGATGGATGCTCGGGGTAGAAGCCATCCCGGCAACAGTTTATTTTCTCTCCTTGTTCACAGTTCCAAGAAGCCCAAGATGGCTTATTCTAAAGTTGAATAAAATTCAGGTGGCTCGAAGAATCCTAATGAAAATTGGGGGAGAGGAATATGCGGAGATTACGGTTGCGGAAATACAACGGGGACAGGCCAAACAAGAAAAGTCAGGTCGTTTTACAGATTTGGTGAAAAGAAAATATACTACTATTATGGTCATCGCCTTGGGCATTGCTTTTTTTCAACAAATAACAGGAATCAATGCCATCTTTTATTATGCCCCAACAATTTTTGAACAAGCAGGAGGCAGCACGGATTCATCATTTCTGCAAGCCATTGTTGTGGGCCTCACCAACTTGGTATTTACCCTGGTTGCAATTTGGTTGATCGATAGGTTGGGCAGAAAACCCTTGTTGTTGATTGGTACCAGCCTAATGACCGTTGCACTTTTGATGGCAGCACTGGCCTTTAAGAATGCAACCTATCATTTTGGGGGTACTTCCTTGAGAAAAGTAGGGGATTATCAGATGTATAAGGCATTGGGAGATTTTGAGGGAAAAACTTTTGACAATCAGGAGGCGCTATTTACCGAGGTACGTAAAAAATTGAACGAACAACAATTTTTGGACTTTAAACGCAATGAAGTAACCAATTTCATTCAAATAAATGCCACCTTGGTTTTAGTGGCAATTTTGCTGTACGTAGCAGCTTTTGCCATATCCTTGGGTCCGGTGATGTGGACCTTAATTTCCGAGATTTTCCCAAGTAAGATTAAGGGGATTGCCATTTCGGTTGTTGGATTTTTCAATTCCTTGGTGAGTTTTTCGGTTACACAGGTATTCCCATGGGAATTAACAAATCTGGGCCCTACTTTAACTTTTGCCATTTATGCCTTATTTTCCTTACTGGCGATGTTCTTTGTATACCGATTTGTAATAGAGACCAAAGGAAAAACCTTGGAAGAAGTTGAGGAATTATTAATTCGATCATAGAAGAATACAGAAGATGATTGGCGAACTGCAATTGACAAAAACTGAAAAAAAGCTTAACAATCAAAATAT
>JBCCUY010000165.1:0-7421 GCA_039196145.1 Bacteroidota bacterium | reverse complement strand
TTCCTCTCCTACCGAGCTAAAAATATAATCCGTGTGCTGCTCTGGAACAAAATCCCCCTTGGTTCGTGTTCCCTCCAAAAAGCCTTTTCCAAAAAAACCTCCAGATTCTATAGCCTTTTCGGACTGGTACGTGTTATAACCAATGGTTTTTCGGATTTCTTCCAATTTTTTCTCATCCTTTTCCAAGCTCAACCATAACGCAAAGCGATCTCGGTGACGCTGTTCGAAGACGTTTTCATATACAAATCGAACCGATAGCGAAAACAAGACTGCAGCCCCAATTACGGCTATAAAAGGTATTATTGGAATCTTGACCGACTTCCTTTTCAGGCCAAAAATCAGGATGGAGAAGATAGCCAATCCTATGGCCACCCAAACTGTTCCGAACATCAGAGTGGTTGCAAACAATATAATCATGACCAGTAGGATGCCAAGATAATAGAGAGGAAATCCCTCTCTAAAAAGCACAAAGAAGAGCGAAAAATAAATGAGGGAGCTTCCCGGATCGGGTTGTGGCAATATTAAAATGGCCGGAAGTAAAATAATGACCAAGGCATAAAGCTGATGTTTCCTGGTTTTAATGTCGGTTTGAATATCACTCAAATACTTGGCCAGTGCAAGTGCAGTGGTCACCTTGGCCAATTCTGAAGGCTGGAGGTTGAAAAACCCCAGATCATACCAGGATGTGGCCCCGGCGATGGTTTTGCCAAACACAAAAAGACCCAAGAGCAACACCAGCGAACTGATGTAGAAGATGGAAGCAAAGCGTTCAAAGAAGTTGGTTTCTATAAATAGGACAAAAATTATTCCCAAACCCGCAAGTCCAATAAAGAAAAGTTGTTTCCCATAAAGAGTGGAAAAGTCAAAAATTGAGGTGTTCGGATCACTTAGGGTTGTAGAATAAATATTTACCCACCCTATAAGAACCAAAAGCGCATAAAGAAAAACTGTAAGCCAATCAAGTCGTCCAAACAATCCTCTACCAGACATACTCATTGATCTTGAAGGGTTCACCACTTAAGGGTTTGGCGTATTCGTGCTCCAAAGTCTTTTCGAGCATACGCTTTTCCAAATCCTTTCGGGTGATTTTGCCCTTTAGATATTTTTCAATCAAAAGAGAGGCAATGTGGCCTGCATATCGGGCACCGTAATAGCCATTTTCAATATATACGGCCAAAGCAATTTTCGGGTTTTCCACAGGTGCAAAGGCCACAAAAACGGAATTGTCCGTCAACTGTACCTTTTCGCCATCGATACGGGTGAAGTTTTCGACGGTCCCTGTTTTTCCGGCTATGTTGATATCGGGAATCTGAACCCATCTGGCGGTACCGTACTTGTAAACATTGGCCATTCCTTCAATTACAGGTTCAAAATGTTTCCTGTCAATGGTGGTATAATGAGGTTCGGTATATTTTGGGTCGATTCCACCGGTATTGCCGATGCTTTTTAAGATATGGGGTGTGTAGTAATAGCCTCGATTTGCAATGGCAGCGGTCATATTCGCCAATTGCAAGGGAGTGGCAGCTACTTCACCCTGTCCTATGGAGTTGGATATAATGGTTGAGGACGACCATCTGCCATCGCCATACCAGCGATCATAAAACGCTTTTCCGGGAATCCTTCCAGGCCTTCCTGTGGGTAAGTCGGTCCCTAGGTAATTGCCCAGTCCAAAACTCTCAATATGCTTTTCCCAGACATCCATACCCTCATCGGTGGTTTGGAACTTGCCGTAAATTTTACGGAACGTACCGGCAAAATAAGCATTACAGGATTGATAAATCCCAGAGTTCATATCCCTCATCCCTCCACCACAGTGGCATCCCTTTTTTTGACTGCCCACATAGAATCCATTGTAGCATCTGAATTTTGTGCTAGGTTCTATAACACCTTCCTGAAGCGCAACAAGGGCATTCAGTGTTTTGAAAGGGGAACCAGGTTCTTTTTCAAATGAAATGGACCGGTCAAACAAAGGTTTGGAAATAGAATCGTAATGAAGTTTGCTATAATTTTTGGAACGTTGGCGGCCAACAAGTAATGAGGGGTCGTAAGTTGGACCAGAGATCATGGTTAAAATTTCACCGGTTTTGGGTTCAATAGCTACAATCCCCCCATGCTTTCCGTGCATCAACTGTTCACCGTATTCCTGTAATTTTTTATCGATGGTAATCCGTAGCTCCTTGCCTTGCTCAGGTAAGGTATCCAGTTTGCCGCCTTTGTAGGGTCCAATATCCCGATTGAATCGGTCTTTCTGAATATGTTTTACCCCTTTACGGCCTCTCAGTATTTCTTCATATTGCTTTTCAACCCCTGTCTGTCCTTTTAACTCTCCCGCAACATAATACGGATTACGGTCTAAGTCCCATTCGTTTACCTCACTAATGTAGCCTAAGACATTGGCAGAGCTGTTGGTGGTATAGAACCGCAGCGAACGTTTCTGAATATAAAAGCCTTCAAAATGCCGCATTTTCTCCTGAAGTCGGGCATAATCCTCCTTGGATAGTTGCGGAACAAGCACCGAGGGCAGTCGCGGCGAATATGTCCGCGCCTTTTTCATTTTTTTGATGAAGGTAGGTTTGTCAACTCCTAGGAGTTGACAAAATTCAAGGGTGTCAAGAGGTTTCACTTCCCTTGGGATAACCATCACATCATAGGCAGGCTGGTTTCCTACCATCAGTTCCCCATTTCTATCATAGATATAACCGCGTTCCGGATAATCGTAGATTTTTTTGATGGCTGGATCATCCAAAATCTGATCAGGGGAAAAACGAAAAAGCTGTAAATAGGATAGCCTACCAATAAAGGTAAAACCAACAATTACGATAATGGATGAGAGTAATAACTTTTTCATTTATTTTCCATTGGTGGGGAAGCCCTTTCTTATTTCAACGTTCCAAGCCTAGTTTTATTCGGTTTGGGGACTAAAAAGTGAACTGAAAAGTGCACATATTATCAAAGTTACAACACCTGTTGCTAAAACCTTTTTCAAAATTAATAGGAAATGGGAGAGGCTCAATACCTCAAATGTAAAGAACACGAGTTGATGGAGCAGAATCAGGAGCCCTAAAAAGGTGATTCGCTGCACTTTGGTGGTGTTCTTAAAACTAAAGTTTTGAAACTCGTAATTAACACCAAAACAAAAACGCATGATAACGGGGCGAGCATAGGCAACGGTTAAAGAAGCCAATGAATGTAATGCCAAAGTGTCCGAGAAAAAATCAATCATGAACCCCAAGAAAAAAGCCGTAATCATGAACAAGGCCCTATTGCCTTTTATAGGATACCAGTAAAAAAAAATGATATACACCAACGGATTGATGAAACCTAAAAAATTGAGGGTGTTGAATATGAGTACCTGGGTGAGCACAAGCAACACAAATCGTAAACCATTTAAAAATAAGGTGCTATTCATCTTCCGTTTGAGCTTGTAGTTCCCTAATTTCCTCTTTGTATTTGTTGGTGATCAGATACACATTTTTGATGTTGGACATATCATTAAACAGTTCCACATCAATATTGTAAAAGCTTTTGGAGTTGTCCAGGTCGTATCGCTTGATAACACCAATTGGGATGTTTTCGGGGAAAATACTGGACATGGCCCCTGTCACAATCGTATCCCCAACCACCAAGGGAACCAACCTTGGAATATCCACAAGTTGAACCACATTGTAATCCCCTACATTCCAGGTCAGGGAGCCAAAATAGTCCGTGTTTTTAATTTTTGCATTGATATTGGACTTGGTATTAAGCACACTTTGCACTGTGGAAAAATGGGTTGAAGTATTTTCCACAATCCCTAAAATACCTTTGGTGGTAATGACCCCCATGTCCTGATCAATATTTTCTTTGCTTCCCTTGTCAATGGTGAGATAGTTCCTAGGAGAAGAAAAGCTGTTTTTAATGACATTGGCACTGATTACCTCATAGGTCAAAGCCAGACTGGAGGAATCCTGTTGCTTTTCTAACTTGACCTCACCGTAATTGAAAATCAGCCTTCGTAAAGCCTCATTTTCGGTCACCAGTCTTTGATTTTCCTCCCGGAGTGAAAAATAGGATGATATGTTGGCCGCTGTCCCATAGATGTTTCCTGAGACCCATTTGGAAGAATTAAAAAACTTGGACTGATGGTAAGAATGTGACCGTATGGTAAGTGCCAGCGAAATGACCATAAGAAGGCCATAGAGAAACGCATTTCTGTAACTTAAAATAAAATTGATGATGCGCTGCATGCAATTGTATCATTACGAAAGTCCGTGAACTTTCAAATGGGCCATGACCGGCAGGGGCAACCGGATTATTTAATCAATATACTTTTATAGCGCTCCAAGTTTTTAAGCGCAATACCAGTTCCTCGAACCACCGCTCTTAAAGGGTCCTCGGCGATATAAACCGGTAAATCTGTTTTTTGCGATAACCTTCTGTCCAATCCACGTAGCATGGAACCACCTCCGGCCAAATAGATACCGGTATTGTAAATATCGGCAGCCAATTCGGGAGGGGTTTGTGAAAGGGTCTCCATAACGGCATCCTCAACACGTAATATACTTTTATCCAAAGCCTTGGCTATTTCTCGGTAAGAAACCTGCACCTGCTTGGGCTTTCCCGTTAGCAAATCACGTCCTTGAATGGATTTGTCATCCGGTGGGGATTTAAGGTCTTCGGTCGCGGACCCTATCTCAATTTTGATGGCTTCCGCCGTACTCTCCCCAACATAAAGGTTGTGCTGGGTGCGCATATAGTAAATGATGTCATTGGTAAAGACATCACCCGCAATTTTCACGGATTTGTCACAAACAATACCGCCAAGAGCTATAACGGCAATCTCCGTGGTTCCCCCACCTATGTCCACGATCATATTACCCTTGGGCTGCATAATATCCAACCCAATACCGATTGCGGCAGCCATAGGCTCATGGATGAGGTAGACCTCTTTTCCATTCACACGTTCCGCGGACTCCCTTACCGCACGCATCTCTACTTCCGTAATCCCAGAGGGAATACAGATAACCATTCTTAAGGCAGGTGGGAACCATTTTTTCTTTAATGCTGGGATGTTTTTGATGAACATATTGATCATCTTTTCGGAAGCATCAAAGTCAGCGATCACACCATCCTTCAAAGGTCTAATGGTCTTAATGTTTTCATGGGTTTTTCCCTGCATCATATTGGCTTCCCTGCCCACAGCTATTATTTTACCTGAGACTCGATCTCGGGCCACAATGGAAGGACTGTCCACTACAACTTTATCCAAATGTATGATAAGGGTATTTGCAGTTCCGAGGTCAATGGCGATTTCCTCGGTCATGAAATCAAAAAATCCCATAGAAAAGTTTGGTTTTTTAGATTAACGGTAAATTTTATCGGCTAATGTACTAAAATTAATGCTTAAAATGCCGCGTGCCCGTCATTACCATGGCCAGCCCATTTTCGTTACAATAATCAATACTTAGTTGATCCTTGATGGATCCCCCAGGTTGGATGACACTTTTAATGCCTGCCTTGTGCGCAATCTCCACACAATCAGGGAATGGGAAGAAAGCATCACTGGCCATAACCGAGCCCTCTAGGTTAAAATTGAACGATTTTGCTTTGTGAATCGCTTGGTTTAGGGCATCTACCCTAGAAGTCTGGCCTGTTCCACTAGCGCAAAGTTGCTTGTTCTTGGCCAAAACAATGGTGTTGCTCTTGGTGTGTTTGCACAGTTTAGAGGCGAAGATAAGATCTTCGATTTCTTCTGCGGAGGGTTTTAGCGTGGTCACCGGATTGAGTTGGTCAACCGTGTCCGTTTTAAAATCCTTGTCCTGCGCCAAAATACCATTTAGGCAGGTCCTCACCAGTTTTTCGGGAAGCGCTACCTCATTCTGGATAAGGATAATTCGGTTTTTCTTGCCTTTCAGGATTCCCAAAGCATCATTGGAATAACTTGGGGCAATGACCACCTCACAGAACAATTTATGGATTTCCTCAGCTGTAGGAGCGTCAATTTCCACATTGGAGATGAGGATTCCGCCAAAAGCGGAAACAGGGTCTCCGGCCAAAGCATCTATATAGGCCTGTTTTATGCTGGGGCGGGTAGCAAGTCCGCACGCATTATTGTGTTTTAGAATGGCGAAGGTAGGGTTCTCCTGCGCAAATTCGCCCATCAAATTCACCGCGGCATCAACATCCAAGAGGTTGTTATAGGAGAGTTCTTTACCGTGTAGTTTGGAAAACATGGCGTCAAAATCACCAAAGAAGATGCCCTGCTGATGCGGGTTTTCCCCATACCGAAGCACCTTTCCGGATTGCTCGCTAATCTTTAAGGCCGTTTCATTTCCTTCCGAATTGAAGTAATTGAAGATGGCCGAATCATAATGTGAAGACACATTGAACGCCTTGGTGGCAAAGCGTTTTCTGTCCTCAAGTGATGTGACACCGTTTCCCTCGGAAATAACGTTTAAAAAATCTTGGTAATCTTCCATGGAAGACAGGCAGAGTACATCCTTGAAGTTTTTGGCCGCTGCGCGAATCAGGGAAATTCCCCCAATGTCGATTTTTTCGATAATATCCTGTTCTGAAGCACCGCTTGCGACCGTTTTTTCAAAAGGATAGAGGTCCACAATCACAATATCCAGTTGTGGAATGTCAAATTCGTCCATTTGGGCCACATCACCTTCATGGTCCTGACGGTTCAAAATACCACCAAAAACTTTGGGGTGCAGTGTCTTTACACGTCCTCCCAAAATGGATGGATAGCTCGTCACCTCTTCAACAGGGACTACACTAATACCTAAATCCCTGATGAATTTTTCTGTTCCTCCGGTGGAATAGAGTGTAACTCCTAGGTCGTCAAGTTTTTTTACGATGGGTTCCAATCCGTCTTTGTGAAAAACGGAAATCAGTGCGGCTGTGGCTTTTTTGGCGGTGTTCATTGGTGTCTTAAAAAGAGATTTCTTAAGCACACAAAAGTAATTTTTTTGTTAGTAAAAAGTGAGTCGTGTTATCAACAAAAACCCTTTAGTTTTAAAGAATTTCGGCTACTTTTTGGTTTACAAATTCCAAAAAACGTTCATCTGCTTCCGTAAAAGGGTCTGGAGTGTTGGAATCAATATCGATTTGACCAATATTTTCACCATTGAGGAACAAAGGAATCACAATTTCCGATTTTACCGTGATGCTGCAAGCGATATAGTTGTCCTGTGCGGCCACATCCGGCACCACAAAATTTTCGCTGCTGATGGCTACCTGCCCACAGATGCCCTTGCCAAAAGGGATAATGGTGTGGTCAGTGGGTTCACCGGCGTAGGGCCCCAATTTAAGTTCCTGCTTGTCCCCATTCTTAAAATAAAACCCAACCCAGTCATAGTAAGGAATCGATTTTCTTAAAAGCTCGCAGACAGCCAGTAGACGGTCGTTCATAGCTATTGATTTGTTTTCCAGAATTG
>JBCCUY010000164.1:0-7428 GCA_039196145.1 Bacteroidota bacterium | reverse complement strand
CCCCATTCAACCCGCCGGCGGGTGGCGCACGCCTTAAGGCGCCTTAAAACCAAGCGCGAAGAGCGTCCTTGGAAAAAACATAACAACTTGCCGCTCTAAGGGTCTGAGAAAAGATGTTTAAGAAAATCCTCATTGCAAACCGCGGCGAAATTGCGTGCCGCGTGATTAAATCCGCCCGCAAAATGGGTATTAAAACCGTTGCGGTCTACTCCAAAGCTGATGAAGAAAGCCTTCATGTTCGATTTGCGGACGAGGCCGTTTGTATTGGGCCTGCTCCCAGCCACGAATCCTATCTTAAGATTCCAAATATCATCGCCGCCGCAGAAATTACCAACGCGGATGCCATTCATCCCGGTTACGGGTTTCTTTCAGAAAATTCCAAGTTCTCCAAGATATGTGCAGAACATGAGATTAAGTTTATAGGTGCTTCTGGGGAACAGATAGACAAAATGGGGGACAAGGCAACTGCCAAGGAAACCATGAAAAAAGCAGGTGTACCAACTATTCCTGGCTCAGAGGGGCTATTGAAAGATGTTGCTGAAGCCAAGAAGATAGCCAAAAAAATGGGTTACCCTGTAATGATCAAAGCCACTGCTGGTGGTGGTGGAAAGGGAATGCGAGCTATTTGGTCCGAAGACGAAATGGAGAGCAATTTTGAGAGTGCTGTTCAAGAGGCCACGGCCGCTTTTGGTAACGGAGGAATGTACATGGAAAAGCTGATAGAGGAACCACGTCATATTGAAATTCAGGTTGTTGGAGACCAATATGGTAAGGCTTGCCACCTTTCAGAACGGGATTGCTCCGTGCAACGAAGACATCAAAAACTCACAGAAGAAACACCTTCTCCGTTTATGACGGATTCGCTTCGTGAGGAAATGGGTAAAGCTGCTGTTAAAGCTGCAGAGTATATTAAATATGAGGGTGCCGGGACCGTGGAATTTTTGGTGGATAAACACCGAAATTTCTATTTCATGGAAATGAATACTCGGATTCAGGTAGAACACCCTATTACGGAACAGGTAGTGGATTACGATTTGATTCGCGAGCAGATTTTGGTCGCTGGTGGCGTTCCCATTTCTGGGAAGAACTACTTACCCAAGCTGCATTCCATTGAATGTAGGATCAACGCAGAGGACCCATACAACGATTTCAGACCATCTCCAGGAGTAATTACAACACTTCACACTCCAGGAGGGCATGGGGTACGATTGGACACCCACGTATATAGTGGTTATCGGATTCCGCCAAATTATGACTCCATGATTGCCAAGCTTATTACTACAGCCCAGACTAGGGAGGAAGCCATCAACAAGATGAGAAGAGCTTTGGATGAGTTTGTTATTGAGGGCGTTAAGACCACCATTCCGTTTCATCGGCAACTCATGGAACATCCAGATTACTTGGCAGGGAATTATACCACCAAGTTCATGGAAGATTTTGAGATTGATCCTAAATACCAAGATTAAATTTACCCCGATGAAAGTCGGGGTTTTTATTTTATGCACTTGAGCTATTGGGAATATAAGACCTGGTTTTCCAAAGTGGATTTCACCATTATTGGAAGTGGAATTGTAGGTCTCAATTGTGCGCTTGGTTTACGGGAAAGGTTTCCCTCAGCGAAGATTTTGGTATTGGAGAAAGGCATACTTCCGCAAGGAGCTAGCACCAAAAATGCAGGATTTGCCTGTTTCGGAAGTATTTCTGAAGTTTTGGCCGATTTGAAATCCCATTCGGAAGAAGAGGTTGTGGCCCTGGTGCAAAAACGTTGGCAGGGCATACAACTGCTTCGTGAACTTTTGGGGGATGAGGCACTTGGGTTTCAATTGCACGGTGGGAACGAACTTTTCTTGGCAAATCATTCAGCGCTATATGAGACTTGCTTGGAAGATATGGTCAAGGTGAACAAACTTCTTGAACCTGTCTTTGGGAAAGCTCCTTTTGTTGAAACTGAAAATGTCTTCCAATTTGAAGGAATCCACCCTAAATACATCACTCATATTTTTGAGGGTCAGCTGGACACCGGAAAAATGATGGATGCGCTTTTGCAAAAATGTCTCAAAAAAGGCATCCATATTTTAAATGGATTTATGGTGGAAGGGTTGTCCGATACTGGAAGCCAAGTCGCTGTAAAAACCTCCATATTTGAGTTTAACAGCCATAAAGTTTTTGTGGCAACCAATGGATTTGCATCCAAGCTCTTAAATTCCGAAACAGTTGTCCCAGCTAGAGCACAAGTACTTATTACAGAACCTATTGATGACCTAAATATAAAAGGAACCTTCCATTTTGATGAGGGGTATTATTACTTTAGGAACATAGACGACCGTATTCTTTTCGGAGGCGGACGTAATTTGGATTTTGAATCTGAAGAAACGGATAAGCTTGGGCAGACCGCCCTAGTTCAAGAAGAATTGGAAAGACTGTTGGCTCAAGTTATCTTACCAGGCAAAAAAATTGAAATTGCACAAAGATGGAGCGGCATCATGGGCGTGGGAAAACAAAAGACACCCATCGTGAAACAGGTGTCCGATAATGTGATGTGTGGGGTTCGTCTTGGAGGGATGGGTGTGGCCCTGGGCAGCCTTGTGGGAAGGGAACTAGGCCACCTTTCCGATTAAATCATCCTTCCATCCAAAAGATTGATGATGCGCGAGCCGTAGGCCGCATTTTTCTCGGAATGTGTTACTTGGATTATGGTAACTCCTTCATCATTGAGCTGCTTAAAGAGCTCCATAATTTCCTCACCTTGTTTGGAATTCAGGTTTCCGGTGGGTTCATCAGCTAATATTAATTTTGGACTTGAAATCAATGCTCTGGCGATACCAACAAGTTGTTGCTGCCCTCCACTAAGCTGGGCCGGAAAAAGGTCTTTTTTCCCAACGATATTGAAGCGGTCCAACATATCGGCCACCATGGCCTTTCTTTCCGCACCCTTATACTTTTTATACAACAAGGGCATTTCTAGGTTCTCTTTGACCGTTAGGTCGTCCAGAAGGTGGTACGATTGAAAGACAAAGCCAATATATTCTTTATACAGATTGGCCCTGTGTTTTTCTTTTAGGGTATGAACGGGTTCATCCAAGAAGGTGTATTCTCCTTCATCAAATCCATCCAACATACCTATAAGATTGAGCAATGTGGATTTTCCGGAACCTGAAGGCCCCATAATGGAAATAAATTCCCCTTCTTCCACCTCCAGATTGATATCCTTCAGCAAAAAAATTCGTTGGCCACCAGAGTTGACCCATTTGAAGATATTGTTTAAGTGCAGTAACATATTGCTATTTGTTTTTATTCGTCTCGTAAACTTTTAACAGGGTTCTGAAGAGCGGCCTTTACGGTCCTACCACCAACAGTAAACAATGCTATACCAACAGCCATAAGGCCTGCGGTTACAAAGAAACCAATATTTAGATCAATCTTAAAAGGATAGTTTTGCAACCATTCTTTCATAAAATACCAGGCCGTTGGGGAGGCAATTAAAAATGAGATGCCAACCAGTACCAGAAAATCCTTTGTCAATAAAAAAATGATATTGGGAACACTTGCCCCGATCACTTTTCTGACCCCTATTTCCTTGGTACGTTGATTTACAATCAACAGGGAAATGGCAAAGAGTCCTATACAGCTCAGCGCAATGGCCAAAATAGAGCCATAAGTTATCATCGTAGTCATCCGCTTTTCCTTTCTAAAAGTACGGTCAATGTTCTCATCTAGAAAAGACCCCAAGAATAGGGCATTTGGTTCTATTTTTGACCAGGCTTTTTCAACGGCATCGTAAGATTTTGCCATGTTTGAAGAGGCTACTTTTACGTATCCGTAATACATTGGGGCCCTTCTATCGATAAACATGGTCATAGGAGCTATGGCCCTATCCAATTTTTCAAAATTATAGTCTTTTAAGACCCCAATGACCGGGAAGTTTAAGGAGTCGGTAACACTTACATAGGCCGTTAGCGGATCTTCCTCTCCAAATTCTTTGGCCATGGCCTCATTGATTACCACACTTAAACTGTCATTGGCATAACCTCTTTGAAAATTTCGACCAGAGACCATTTCCAGATCCAGGGTTTCAACAAAATCATAATCTACTGTAAGCATGTTGGTATTTATGATTCTGTTTTTATATTCAAAACCGAACATACTTCGGGAAATACTTCCATCTCTTCCATAACCAAGATTGTTATCGGCGGCGGATATTTCCAAGATATCGGGATTACCGGACAATTCCACCCTCAGTAGCTCTATGGCCGTATAGCTATCTTTTTTTCCATCTATGGGAAAAGACAATACCTGTTCTTTGTTAAAGCCTAAATCCTTGTTTCGCAAGAAATCCAATTGACTTCGCAACACCAAGGTTCCCGTTATCAACAAAATGGCGATACTAAATTGTATCACGATTAGTGCATCCCGCATTCTGTTCTTACCAGATGTATCCAATTTTCCTTTTAAGGATTGAATGGTCCCCAATCTGCTGAGCAAGAGGGCCGGGTCCCCGCCTACCAACAGGGTGATGAGTACTATAGCAAGAAGAAAAAGCAGAATGGGCATGGGAGATAGTAGTAAATCGAAGGTTGCTTCGGTGCTAAAAAGGGTCTTGAACCCGTCTATCGACAACATACTTAGAACAACCCCGATACAAGCCGAGAAGAAAAACACAAAAAAACTTTCGCTCCAAAATTGAAAGAACAATTGTTTTTGTTTGGCACCGAGTGTTTTGCGCATACCGATTTCGCGAAGGCGTTGTCCACTTTTGGCAACGCTCATATTAACAAAGTTGACACAGGCAATGAATAGAATTAACAGCGCTATACCCAGTACTAGATAAGGGGTGCTTCTGCTGACCTTCGGGTATCCATCGTACTTAACAAAATTCACATCGGTCAAGGGTAAAAGTCCAAACCTGAAATAACGTCCGTCCGGGTAAGGTTGTGCCCCATCCCTCTTTGCATTTTCAATACGCTGCTGAAAGTTTAGATCTACCAGGGAATGGGTAGCTTCATCAAATTGTGCTGGGTTTGTATTAGCTGCTAGCTCCACATAAATGTCATGATATCTGGAACCCCACGAGTTTTTGTTGGCCAAAAAGCTACCTTCTTTTTCAAACCGAACTGCCAGATCAAATTCCAAAGAGCTCTGTGCTGCCGGGTTTTCCACAACGGCACTAATGGTAAAGGGCTGGTCTTCTCCATTTATAAGGATTTGGACCGTCTTGCCGACGGCTTCATCTTTTCCAAAAAGCCTTTCGGCAGTGGACTGGGTAATCACTATTTCGGATTGTTCCCCCAATGGATTTTTCATTTTCCCTTGGATCGAGGGGAAGGTAAATATGTCAAAGAAATCGGCGTCCACCCAAATGGCGTCCATGTTGATTTCCTTTTCACCGTAGGAGACAATAGCTTCTGCCTGTAAATGTCGGGTGGCTTTTTTTACGTCGGGAACATCAGTTTTTATGGCGTCCATCAAGGGGGCCGCATGCGTGTCGAAGGCCACAGGTCCCTTCGGCGTTTTGGCTGTCCAATACACTTTATAAATGCTATCGGCCTTACTGTGGAATTTGTCGTAGGACAATTCAAAGAATCCGGCCATCGAAAGCAGGATAGCCACTCCAAAGGCCACGGAGAGTCCAATGATATTTATTAGGGTAAATGTTTTGTTTTTCCAAAGATTTCGCCAGGCGATTTTCATATAGTTTTTGATCATGATGATTGGTTTTTTGTGCTATTCATCCCTTAATGCTTCCACCGGATTTACCGTGGCCGCCTTAAAACTTTGCCAGCTTACCGTTACAAGCGCAATGGTCAGTGCGGCCATACCTGCTAGGGCAAAAATCCACCAACTTATGGTTGTCTTATAGGCAAAGCCTTCTAACCATTTATCCATAGCAAACCATGCAATGGGAACTGCAATGATAAAGGCCAACCCTACCCATTTAATGAAGTTCTGATTGAGCAATTGCAGAATTTCTGTAATGGTGGCCCCGTTGACTTTTCGGACCCCGATTTCCTTTTTTCTTTGGATACAGGTATACGAGGTAAGGCCAAAAAGACCCAGAGAGGCAATTAGAATAGCAAGTACAGTGAATATTTGAAACGCCTTTGCAAATTTTCGGTCCTCATTGAACAGTGCCTCAAACTTTTGGTCTAAAAAAGTATAATTATAGGTGCTCACCGGAAAGACCTTGTGCCAAATATTCTTTATTTCATCCAACGCCTTATTGGCACCGGCCATGGTAGTGGCCCTTTTATCTAATTTTACTAGAATGTTCTGTGTGGTTCTATCGTGTCTAATGACTGTGGGGACGACGGCAGATTTCATTCCGAGGTGGTTGTAGTCTTTGACCACCCCTTTTACTGCCCAGTTCTGACCCCAAAATTTGATGGTTTTCCCTATAAGCGAATTCACATCCTCAAAACCCATAAAACGGGCCATTTCTTCATTGACGACCACGCTATGACTCCATTTTTCTGCCGTTTGAAGATAGGTACTCCCGGCCGCAAAGTCCATTCCCATTAAATCAAAATAACCGGGCCTGGCCCCATAATTATACCAGACATGGGTTTCATCAGTATGGCCGTTAGGAAAAGTAATCCCGATGTTGGAATTCATATTGGAAAAGTCATCTCCAGGATAGGTACGGGAACAACTAATTTCGGCTACGTAAGGATTTCTTTTAAGTTCCTCCAATAGGACGTCAAATTCGTTGTAAAAAATGGAATCGTAGGCGCGGTCCAATATTTGACCCTTTAGCGCGATGACCTGGTTGAGGTCCGCTCCTATAGGACGATTCTTGAGATAATGAATCTGTTTATTTGCCATGAAAGTACATATCAGCAGCGAAATGGTAGCAACAAATTGGGTAATGATTAGGGCCCTCCTAAAGTGAAGTCCATTTTTTGAGGTTTGCAATTGTCCCTTTAGGACCTTGGCAGGGTTGAACCTGCTCAATACGAATGCAGGATACAAAGCCGCCAAGGAAGCTCCAAAGAGCATAATGCCCAGGTAGGGCAAAAGTCTTTTAAATTGGGTACCGGTGAACCCTAAATTTTGTCCAACCAAACGATTGAAAGCGGGTAGCAAAAGGAAGACCACCCCCAGTGCCAGCACTATTGCAAGACAGTTCAGCATTGCTGATTCGGAAAGGAATTGAAAGGTCAATTGTGATTTTTTTCCACCAACCACTTTGCGGACCCCTATTTCTTTGGCGCGTTCGAGCGACTTGGTGCTGGACAGGTTCATATAGTTCATCCAAGACAGTAGGAGCGTGATGAACGCAATAATGGACAAAAGTTTAATATTGTTGCCATTACCATTAACCTCTACCTCGTAGGGTTTGTTGGAATATAGATGAATGTCCTCTATGGGCTCCAAATGGTGCTTTTCTTTAAACTCAAATCCATCAGGAACAAATGCCATTACTTTCTGATT
>JBCCUY010000163.1:0-7445 GCA_039196145.1 Bacteroidota bacterium | reverse complement strand
TTTTCATTTTGGTGTTGGTTATAAGCACTTTTGACTTCTTCAAATGTGACATCCAAAAGCTTCATTTTTTTGAACATATCAGGTAAATCCTGCTCCTTGAATTCCTTTCTTTTAATCTCCAAAACCTTGGAATAACCTGCATCCGTTACAAAGTATCCGATACCCCTTTTATTATAGATTACTTCTAAGTCCTGTAAATGGTTGAAGGCACGTATAGCCGTGTTCGGGTTAACCTCCACCATCATGGCCACTTCCCTTACGGAGGGGATACGCTCACCTTCCTGCCAAGCCTTCGTCAATATGTTTTCATAAAAGAAGTCCACTATCTGTAAATAAATCGGTTTACTATTGTCGAAATCCATGCTACACCTGCTTTTCTGTCATTTTAAAATAGGCGACTGCAAGCATTACAGGACCTAGGAGGATTCCATAAAACCATTTTCCAAAAGCTGAAAAATCTGCACCTGCCTTTTCAAAGGCAGCAGCACCAAGCCCATCCGTATCAAAAACCCCCAAGCTAAAATTGAAAAGGGCGTATAAAATGAAATTGAGTAAAGCAAAGCACAAGACAAGAATGCCCAAACTCAGTATTGTTTTCCCAAAGCGATTTCTTTTGAAGCTAATGGCACCCACCAAGAAAATTGGTTGTACCAAAAAGTAAGTCTTCAATAAAGTCCAATATTCGACGGAAACAAGCGAAATTGGTGTGAAATCCGCCCTAAAGACAATGATACCGGCAATCATGGCAAACATGCCGACCAAAACAGCAACCACGGAAAAAACGGCGGTATAAATCAGCACAGAGGTTAACCACTTAGCAGCTAGGCGTTCCGGAATAGATATTGGAAGCGCCAAATACATATGATTTTTTTTGGGATCATTGAATTCACGGAATAAGGAAAACGTAAACAGTAGCCCCAAAGGGATATAGAAAAAACCGAAAATTCCGAAAAACTCAGATGTACCGAGTTGTTGGTCCCAAATCATATTAAAAAGACTAAAAAGGAACATCAGCACAATGACCACCAAAAAACCCTTGGTAATGCCCCCCTTGAGCAGTACTAAATCCCTTTTAATGAGACTAGCGACCCTGTTGAAGCTAAATCCGCTATACATGAGTTTTCATTTTAATATGTTCATTGATTTTCGCCCCGGCCTCTATTACCCCATTGAAGAGAAGTTCCAGGTCAATTTCAGTCTCATCCCGTTCCCCCCGGGCCAATATGGCCCGCCCTCCAAATGTAGCCTCTGTATACATGATATCTTCTGGGTCTTCCTTGGAAGCCTTTCCAAACCAAAGCTGTTCCGATAGAGCCTCCAAAGCTTGGTTCATGACAACCTTGGAATCGTCCAGTATCACCACATGATTAATCAAGCTGTGCAGATCGCGTATCTGATGCGTGGAAATAACAATACATTTTCCATGGTCAACAGCGGATGCCATTACTTTTCTAAACTGGCTTTTAGAAGGTATGTCCAACCCATTGGTGGGTTCATCCATGAGTAGGAGCGGGGTGTTGGCGGCAATGCCAAAGGCAATTAGCACCTTTTTCTTTTGTCCAAACGACAAATTGGAAATGAGGTTGGAAGGGGATAGTTTAAACTCTTCCAACAATTCGTAGAATTGCGTTTTGGAGAAATTGGGGTAAAAAGGGGCATTTATTTTTTCATAATGCCTTATCTGTACCGAGGGGAGTTCAAAATCCTCTGGGACCAGAAAAATATCCTGTAAAATGTGCGGTTGTCTTTTTTTGGTAGGTGTATTGTGCAGGTGGCAGTCTCCGGACAAAGGAAATAGCAGTCCAGCAATCAATTTCAGCAAGGTGCTCTTACCTTCGCCATTTTTCCCAAAAAGCCCATAGATATTGCCCTTGTGAAATTCCAAATCAACGGCGGAAAGTACATTTGTGCTGTTGGGATAGGCAAAATACAGGTTTTTAACGGTCAACATTTATAGTGTATTAGTTAACTAGAACACTGCAAATGTAGTTAATTTTTTGAAACTTCCAAACATGGGTAACCTCAGAGGGGGAGAACTAGGATTGTAATAAATAAATAAGACCGCTATATGCGGTCTTATCGTTTTCCTGTTATAATTTGACTTAAGTAGTCACAAATTCTCCCAGACGATCAAACACGGAGCCCCAGCCGTTGTAAAAGCCCATCTGCTCTTGTTGCTTGCAGTATTCCTCGGTCTCGTGCACGCAATGAAAGGTAAACAGGGTTTTGTCGCCATCAGCTTTAAAAATGGCTTGGATTTCCACACCTTCGGTCATAGGCTTGAAATCAGCGGTTGAAATTATGCGCTCTTGGGTTACTATTTCCTTATAGGTGCCCTCGGCAATGAACTCGTTCCCATCCGGCATGGTCATGGCATATTTCCAGTTTCCACCCTCCCTAAAATCATGTTCAAGCACCTTCGTCTGCATTCCTTTCGGTCCCCACCAGTTAACAATGTGTTCAGGATGGGTCCAAGCCTCCCATACAAGGGACAAGGGTGCATCAAAGGTTCGTTCTAGCGTCAAGGTTCGATTTTCGGGATTATCCAGTTTACTCATTTTTATTGTTTTTGGTTTGAAGTTGTTTCAAGTAGTTTTCGAAGGAATCCAACTTTTCTTCCCACAGATTTCGGTATTGATCTATCCAAAGAAAGGCGGGGATAAGGTTTTTGGGTTGGATGAGGCAATAACGTTCTCGGCCTTTTTGATCAAAGGAGATGATTCCACATTCCTCCAAAATTTTTAAATGTTTTGAAATTGCAGGCCTGCTGACATCAAACTTTTCGGCAACCGAGTTGACCGTAAGTTCTTGTTGGGAGAGCAGTTGAATAATATCCCTACGTACGGGATCGGCAATAGCCTGAAATACGTCTCTTCGCATTATTGGTAACCGTTTGGTTACAAATATATATGTAATCAAACGGTTACGCAAGTTTTGCTGAAAAATTTTGGTTTATGCTTGTTCTTCCTTTTGGTGGAAAGTGAGCTTTTTGAAAAGCCTGTGCATCATTTTAGCGATACGGTCAGCCTTCGTAGTTTCCCGTTTGGCCGCGTAGATCCAATCCAAGTAAGCCTTTTGCTCCCACTCCCTAAAAGAGGTAAAAGTCTGGAGCAACTCTTTGGGTTCATAGGCAAAGCACTCTAGGATTTCAGTTGGAATCTCAAGTGGGGAATCGTCCAGAAACAGCACAATCTGCACATAATCCCCATGATGTTTGTTTATTTTCTTGCGGATTTCTGCACGCACCGGAAGGAACAATTTTCCGGCTCCCATGGGCATGAGTTTGTACTTTTTTAATGGATAGTCGTCAATAGTTCCCCTAACCTGTACCCATCCAAAGGGATTTTTTTTGTTGGGAACCACGGATGGCAAGCTCGCATAGGTCCAACCTCCCTTACCGGGCGTTTTTTGCAATAAGTACTCCCCATGTACTATGGGTCCATCCTTGTTTTGTGCCATCATTTTGAATTGTGAAAGAAAAACAAAGCCCCATAACTGGGACTTTGTTGATCAATAGCTGCTTACGATTTGATAATGAAATACTCCTTGGTCGGGCTGTTGGTTATCTGCCTCTTCCATGAGTGAGAAATAAGCGAAGCAGGCAGAGCTTTTCTTGGCCTCATCCATTGCCTTCCGGGCTGCCTCCATATTTTTCCACTAGACTACGTCAATGTAGTTCCGGTCTACCTGGATTAAGAGTTCCCTTCTAACAAAGCCTTTTAGGTTTTGAAGAAAATCGGTTTGCAAAGCTTTGGAGGCCTCCAACAGTTCGGTTTCCGATACGCCCTCCCTGATGGTGAATGGTGCCCATTTCATGACTTGCTGATCGCTGTTCATTTTTTGATTTATTTTTCATTTGATACCAAAACTACGGCCCAGGTGTGTCAACCCTATGTCAGAGGTTTTGAAAATAATTTTAAACAGGATGTTTTTATATGGTTCTGACCATATTTTGACCAAAAAGCCATTGTTCCAAGTTTTATTTTGGAATTGGAACATGGGTGCTTATAGCGATGCGGTTCCACGCATTGATGGTAACTATGGCCATTATTATCTGTGAGAAATAGTGGGCATCAAAAAATTCCATTGCCCTTTTATAAGTTTCTGCGGATAGGCCATGCTCATGAATATTGGTCACCTCTTCCGTGAGCTGCAGAATAACTTTTTCTTCCTCGCTAAAACTGTCGCAGTTCCACCAGGCGCTTAGCAAAAAAATACGTTCCTGATCTTCCCCCAACTTCAAAGCCTCTTTACTGTGCATATCTATGCAAAATGCACAGCCATTGATTTGGGAAGCTCTGATTTTAATAAGCTTGTAATGCGATTTGCTAAGCACGCCTTGTTCCAAATACCCTTCTAAACCGAACATAGCCTTGTAAGCATTGGGCTCAACTTGGCTAATTTGAACTCGTTCTTCCATTTTTGTTGTTTTGAATTTTGGTGCTAAGGTATTTTAGACCGCCTCCAAAAAACTTAAACGGGTTTAAGAACGTCTTTTAGCACGGATTTCGCTCACATATTCTGGAGTGAGTCCAAGGAAAGAAGCAATAAGATACTGGGGAACCCTTTGGGCAAAACCGGGGAAGTTCTCGGTAAAATGAAAGTAGATTTCTTCTTTGCTCAAATCTTGTAAAAACTTGAATTTGATCAACGAGGCCCCATACGCTATCTGATAAATGCTCCTGAAGTACTTTTCAAGTTTTGGGAAGCGCTCAAACAGCTTCATATGTTGGTCATGGGATATGGCCAGGTACACTGTCTTTTCCACAGCCTGAATGTTGAATTCGGTAGGTTGCTTGTTCATATAGGCCAAATCGTCGGTGAGCCACCAATTTTCAATGGCAAATTGCACGGTACGTTCATTGCCTTTTTCGGTGGTAAAATACATGTTGAGACAGCCTTCCAATACGAAATAGACTTGATCACAACTAGTGCCCGCAAGGGAAATCATTTCTTTTTTACGAGCTGTTTTTCTTTCGAAATAGGGAAGAATATCTAGAAATTCTTCTTCCGAAATGGAAACATACTGGTTGAAATGTGCTAATAATCGCTTTGGCATACCAACCTTAATTGAATATGGTGTTTTAATCTTCCCATTCCGTATGGAATATCCCTTCTTGGTCCAAACGTTCATAGGTATGTGAGCCAAAATAATCCCTTTGCGCCTGAATCAGGTTCAAGGGTAGTCGGCCGCTGGTGTACGCATCAAAATAAATGAGCGCATTGGATAAGCCCGGTAGCGGAATGCCATTGGTTGCCCCGTAAGACACAAGTTCACGGGCAGCACTCACAGTCTCCTGAACTTTACTTACAAAAGATGGAGACAACAAAAGATTCTGCAGGTTCTCTTCGGCCTGAAAGGCCTCCGTAACATCGGCCAAGAGGGCTGCTCTAATAATACATCCTGCTCTCCATATCTTGGCAATTTCGCCCAATTGTAATTCATATCCGTATTCTTGTGAAGCATCTGCAAGTTGGTGCATCCCTTGGGCATAGGTCATGATGAACGAAAAATAAAGGGCCTTTTCGGAAAGACTGATCAACGTATCCTTGACCACGGATTCTGGTTTAGGTCTGCTGTAGAGTTCATCTGCCTTAAGACGCTCGGCCTTCAAAGCTGAAATCTCCCTCATGCTTACGGCTATATCTATGGTTGGCACGGGTATTCCCAAATCCATTGCGTTTTGAGAAGTCCATTTTCCGGTACCTTTTTGTTTGGCTTTATCTAGGATTTTATCGACCAAATGTCCATCTCCCAATTCATCTTTTTGGGCAAAAATTTCCGAGGTAATCTCCACAAGGAATGACTGCAGACGACCCGAATTCCATGCTGCGTATGTCTGGTGAAGTTCTTCGTTTGAAAGTCCACCAGCTTTTTTCAGTAGATCATAAATCTCGGAAGTCAATTGCATTAATCCGTACTCAATCCCATTGTGGACCATTTTAACGTAGTTACCGGCCGACTTTGGCCCGAGGTAGGCAACACATGGTTCATCTTTGTATTTGGCAGATACTGCTTCAAAAATGGGTTTTACGTATTGATAGGCCTCCCTTGACCCTCCAGGCATAATGCTGGGACCTTTTCTAGCGCCTTTGGCACCTCCCGAGACTCCAGCTCCAAAAAAGTTGATTCCTTTTTCCTGTAAATAAGCCTCTCTTCGGTCGGTATCGGTAAAAAAGGAGTTTCCACCATCTATTATAATGTCCCCTTTATCCAAATGGGGGAGAAGGCTTTCTATAACAATATCCACGACCTTTCCGGCCGGAACCAATAACATTATTTTTCTTGGGGTACTCAAAGCGTTTACAAAATCGGAAACCTCCGTGGTGGCATTAACTTTTGATGGGTCGCCTCCCTCTTCAATAAGGGCGTTCACCTTTTCCTGGTCCAAATCATTTCCATAGGCTGTGAAACCGTTATCTGCGACATTCAGAATGAAGTTTCGTCCCATTACCCCCAGGCCCACAAGGCCAAAATCGTATGTATCTGCCATTTTTAGTGTTTTTTAAAGTCTTTTGTTAAGACATTAATAAGTAGGGCGGCTGCCCAATTAGGAACCTAAAATAAACGTTATATTCGTCTTGCTCAAAAATAAGAAGGCCTGGTAAACTATTTTTTATGGAATCGTGATTTCCTTTGGTTTTATTTTGAGCTTTATTGACTAAACCCCGTATACGCAGATGAAAAAGACTGAAAACCAAATGCTCGTTATTTTTGGTGCCTCCGGAGATTTAACGGCCAGAAAACTTATTCCCGCCATATTCAATCTCTATGTGGCTAGACAACTACCTGAAAATTTTGTAGTTCTTGGAGCCAGCAGAAGTGACCTTTCCGATGCTCAATTCCGTGATCGAGTAGTCTATAAAAGTCCATATCTAAAGGAAAAAATTGAGGATTTAAAAGAAAATTACATTCAAGGTTTTGCGGACAGGATTTTCTACGAAGACTTAGGCGGGACCTATGATACTGAATATACAGGGCTCAGAAAACGAGTTGAAGCCTTGAAAGAAGAATTCAATACTTCCGGAAATATCATCTACTATCTTTCCACACCACCAACATTATATGAAACCATTGCGCAGAATCTGGCCAATGCAGGTTTGAATACCCAAAATAATGGTTGGAAAAGGTTGATTGTGGAAAAACCCTTTGGATATAGCCTGGAAACAGCAAAAAATTTGAACAATGGGCTTCATCAGTATTTTGATGAGCCCCAGATTTATCGGATAGACCATTATTTGGGTAAGGAAACCGTTCAAAACTTGTTGGTCACCCGTTTCTCCAATAGCATTTTTGAACCCCTTTGGAATCGCAACTATGTGGATCACATCCAAATCACCGTGGCCGAAGAGGTAACGCTCGGACGTCGCGCCGGTTACTACGACACCGCCGGCGTCCTCCGGGACATGTTTCAGAACCATCTGCTGCAACTCATGATGATCAC
>JBCCUY010000162.1:0-7582 GCA_039196145.1 Bacteroidota bacterium | reverse complement strand
GCAAGTCCTTGCTGAAATCAGTTTTGATTTGAATCCAAGCTCATTCAGCAAGTGATTAAAAAGACCATTGAGTTCATAACAAAATCCACCACGTCCACGTTCAACGATTTTATCGAAAAAACTATTGGTGTCCAATGTGATTGGGATACCATAGTGGATATCCAAGTTTTCGAAGGGAACGCTTAACAAGTGCGCTCTTTGAAGTTGGAAGAGCGTATCCCTCGTTATCCTGACGGGTTGGTCATAATTTATTCTCTCCAGATATTTTTTGGTATCTATCATTGTAAAAGGCTCTTGGTGAAACCGTCTAATTCCTTTTGGACCGCATCAGGAATTGAACCATTTTCCATCCAACAATGTATATCAGATAAATAATTCATTCCTAAATACCTCGCTGTTTCCCTAAAAGGCATGTGGAAGCCGTGTTTTAAGTCTTTATCCGAACCACAGCTGATTACCGCCATATGCATACCCCTTAATTTCCTTCCAGTTTCCTTTTCTATTTTTAGGCAATCTGAAATTCTATCAAAAAAAGTCTTCATAATTCCGCTCATCGTGTACCAATATACGGGAGTTGCAAAAACGATCAAGTCATAGTTGTGCACGATTTCCTGTATCAAGGACAGAAAATCGTCATTTCTATTGCGGAACTCATAATCGAATTCAGCAATGTTCTTTTGCTTCAGATCAATTATAGGGTAGTTGGTAAGGTCGTTTACATAAGAACAGATTTTTTGAGTGTCGCCCTTGCTATTTGAGCTTCCAAGTAATATGATTCCTTTTTTCATTCTTTTTGTGGTTGGCGACTTTGGAAACGGTTTCCATGAACTAGCTATGGATAGCAACCTTGCCTATAAATAAATATTTATACGGGGAAACTTTTTTCAGTTTACCCCATAAAGTGTTTTCCATCTTTGATGGGCTCTTTTCAAATTTTGGAGTTCATCCTTTTCCCATACGTTCAAAAAATTATATCCCTTATCGTCATAGAAGAGGTACAATTTGTTGTCAATAATTTTGAAAGTTTTTGGATTGACAGGATACTTACCGGGAGAACCACCGCCAGCACTGGATAACATTCCTATTCCGTAAGCGCAATAACCTCCAAATTCGGGTAGGTACTTTTCCGGGTTTTCTTTAAACAATGATTTGTTCTTTTTACTCACAAAGTGGTAAATGATTCCCTTATGCTCATATTGATGTTCCATTGAACCCAGGATCGCCCTGTTATTTATAAAGTATTCGGTCGGATCAAACCCATCCAATGCCAAACTATCCTTATCAACATTGTAAAAAGGAGCAGCTCCATTTACAAAGTTTTCCGCGTTTTCCTGGGCATACCCCAAGACAGCTATTAGTGCAGCTGCCAAAATTGAATACGTTCTTTTCATACTGTTAGTTAAATGTTTCCAGGGAATGGACTTGCATGTACCGATTGGGCGAAAAATCCGCTCCTGCTTATTTTTTGGAGAAGTAAAAACTAATATCTCCAACTTTTTAAGTCGGCACCCTTTGGGGCCACGGTATGTACCTTCTCTACATACTTTTTGATAAACATGCGGTGATATCGCAACCGACTAATATGATTTCCATTATCATGATCACCGTTCCAACAG
Source organism: Bacteroidota bacterium (assembly GCA_039196145.1). GTDB lineage: Bacteria > Bacteroidota > Bacteroidia > Flavobacteriales > Flavobacteriaceae > Flagellimonas. The sequence continues at coordinate 5,966 of JBCCUY010000162.1, read as the reverse complement.
TGTTCTGCCCGGTCACCATAGTCTACCACGCCGTTATAATATGGGGCGGTGGTTTCAGAAAGTATTTCCTCGGCGAGGTATACGGCGTTATTGAGGTAATAATTGTCCATATCGCCACAATACAAGTGAATTTTGTTCACCCAATCGTTTCCATGTTTGGCCCAGTCTCTTTTTAAGATATAAGCGAGGTCATAATTCTCTTTCCAATAAGCGGCCACTTCTTTATCTATTTTCCCAGTTAGGCGGTTCCAGATTCTTTTGGGATAGCCCTCTTCATCCACTGGGGAATACGTAGCTTCCCAAATATCCCATTGTTGTCCTGACCGACCTTTGGTACCCAATACCAATTCACGATAATTCATGTCACGCAAAGTAGCATCCACATTTCCCAAATAATCCCGATGACCAGCTACCAAGGTTTTTCTGAATGCGCCTTCCTTGTAATACGCATTTTCGTCTTCATAGATATTCACCAAGCAATATGCTCTAAAGTCGATGGGGTCTGGACAAGCGGCAAAACACATTCCATATTCTTTGGGATACTTTACCTGTACGGCAAGGGCTTCCCATCCTCCGGTACTCCCTCCATAAACAAAACGCGACCAGCCTTCGCCTATGCCCCGAAATTGTTGCTCAATGTGCGGAATAAGTTCATGGGTTATAGCATCACCATATGGGCCTTGGGCGGCACTGTTAACAGCATAAGAATCATCGTAGTACGGCGTAGGGTGCTGGATTTTAATCGCGATGACCCTGGGGAAATCAGGACTGGTCCAGGTTTTGTAAAAATCATAGGCTTCCTGTTGCACAATGCGATTATATCCCTCAACATTAAACCGCTCACTATATTCAGATTTGAGATTTGGGTCTGGCGGTGTTGTTCTAAATCCTCCAAAATCATTGGGAAAGTGCCCGTGCATGATAGCAAGCGGGTATTTAATATTGGGATAGGTTTCCCATCCTTCTGGCAGCAATACATGCGCTCCCAAATACATATCCCTTCCCCAAAAATCACTCAACAACTTACTTTTGATTTTTATGTGCTTCACATATTTTGTATCCTGAGGTTCTGTGATGGGCGGTATTTTCTGGTCTAGTTCAATGGTAAGCTTAGGAAACTGCCCATCATTTATGGAAATCTTTTGAGGTGTGGAATAGAGATTTCCCGGTGCCCGGTTCCATTGTTGTCCTTCCCCTCTGTCCATAGGTAATTTAACTACATGACCGTCTGCCCGTTCAAAAGTTTCATACTTATGGAAGACCGCTTGAACAAAAAACTTGCCCGATGGGAGATCGTCAAAGCTGCGAATAGGATATCCAAACGCTCCTAGGTCAAATTGTAACGACTCGTTGGGTTTCCAGTCGTTGACATCCATACCAAAACCTTGACACGTTTTGGAATCATCCCTAAGCTGAAACCGTGGTTCGGTATCAATTTGTTTGGAAATCAGCAGAATTAATCTCCCGTCCAATGCTTCCTCGTAATGCTCCCCTAGAAAGGCAATCTCAATATTCATTGAAGTATTAGGATTGGAGGCCCTGTCTTTTTCTATGGAAATGGAACAGGAGGAGGTAAACAGGGTTAGGAATAAAACAATTGGCAAAAATGCAGTGGAAATACTATTTGATTTTTTCATTTTGTTCAGGCTTATAGACGTGACGTTTCTTAGTGTTGTTCAGGTTCGAAATGAACCATAGATTGGATTTTTGTTTTAGGTCGGGGTTTAGGGTTTACGAAGTGCTTTTAATTTTCTCTTCAGCCTAAAGGCAATAATTGTTGGAATAAGAGCAATTAATAAGCCTATCAGCAGTCCCTTTATGGTAAACTTCATGGTTTGCGGGGTATCTATGTCATGTCTATGATTCCAAATTTCTACAATTTTACCTTCCTCGTTTATCCGAAAAACGTTGATAATAGGTATGGTTCCAGCGCCAATGAACATTTTCCCCACAAATGTAGAAGGTTCAAAAGTAGCTTCCCAGCGCGTGGCCACTAGGTCTCCGTCAGCTATTTGGTAATTGATTTTAGAGTCCCAGTTTCCGTTTTCCCAAAAGAAGTCCGCAATTGCTTTCTGTTCCACTGCAGGTTCCGTGACTCCTTTTCTGTCGCCAATGTCATGTACAACATATTCATCAGCCATGTAATTTTTGTACTTATCCGTGTTGTTGGTAAACCAGAGATCCTGATAAAAGTTACGGGCAATTTCTTTGTTCCGTTCGTGGTTGTTTTCAATAATGAGACTATCTGTTTGGGAATACGTATTACAGCATAATCCCAAAATTGTTAAAAGTAGTATTACATGTTTCATAACTAATGGTTCTATGTTCGTTAGACTTATTTTGTTGTATGCAATGATCAGGCTGTGCCTATTTCTTGGGTGTTGGTAAGTGAAACAAGGTCATCATTGCCCATGTTTCATTCGTTCAACAGACCTGGGAATTCTTTGTTCAAATAATCAAAAATAGTAAAGGGTAATCTGTTTAGGTCCGATGTCAGCTCAATACATATCGAAATATGCCCCTCCGGTATTGATTTCACAATTTGATAGAAATTTCCATACCCAACAATCACATAATTAAGCCCTCCGCAATCTATATTTCCCCTTTGACCTGTTAGTTTGAGCAAGGTTGGATTCACCAATAACTCTTCATACCTGTCCGTCTCCCCAGATGAACTATCAGAGGTATCCTGCCTTTGCTTATAAACAAGTTCTTCCCCAACATATAGGGCTACGTATCGGATTTCGTTGAATTCATAGAAAAGTGATGTTATAATATTTTCCATTCTTGCTATGTTCGATTAGTAGGTGCAATTCCCTTATTGTTTGGTTTCAATCCTCGTAGATGTCGAATTTGTTTGATATCGACTTCATCAATTGATCATCTTCAAAATCGCCTGGTGCCATTGTCGAAAGCTGTTCCAAATAAACATCGAACTGACCATTTTTGAAAATGGTAAGCATTTTGCCACCTTGCGTACATTTGGCTTCATGCCAAACATTGGGTGGTACGGTAACGGTGTCCCCTTCGCGCAAAATGATTGTTTCGTCATCGAAAACCAATTCCATTTCGCCCTCCAGCATATAGAACACTTCGGTCATGATCTTATGATGGTGTCTTTTTAGGTGGAATCCCGGTTTGATGGTATCCTCAACCAGGCATAGTTCTCGATTGGTGTCTCTTGATGAGACCTTGATAAAGCAGTGGTCCTGTGCATAGTTGTAGTTTTCCCCTTGTCCTCTTGCCACGTAGTTTTTTAATGCCATAATCAGTTTTATTGAGTGTAATGCCTGTCAACATGTGCCCATGGTTTAAAGGCATGATATACCGTGGCAGACACTACATAGGGTTATTACTTTATTTTCCTAATTGTATGGTGACTTTAATTTGTTTATAGTTCATCTAGTCCATTCGTTTTGTCAAGTTATTCTAATCTGTTACAGGTTTGCCGTGCCAAACACTGGAACCAAATGTGGTCAGGAATACCATTTCGGGTTTATTTTCATCTATAACAACTCGATGTCCCCAATGAAAGTCGTAACCTTTCAGCTTCTTCCAGGTTTCCCCGTAATCTTCACTCCTATATGCGCCTTGGTTAAAGGTATTGCAATAGACCCTTCCTGGTTTGGAACTATCCACGGTAACATCATAAACATAATGATCTTCATCGAAAATCCGCTGCCAAGTAGTCCCGCCGTCTTCAGACATAAGAATACCCCCATCCAAATCAATTAAGTCGTTTCCACCAGTTGCCTCGGCTGTTTTACGCCCCACCATATCACTCAAACTCATATCTCCCCAAGAACCCAAATAGACCCGGTCCGGATTTTCTGGGTCAAAGGCCAGACCATTTGGAAACTGGGTCTTTTTACCAGTGTCCAAGCGTGTCCAAGATAGGGCTCCGTCAGTGGACTTATAAACAGCTCCCATAAAAACCTCCCTTCCTAATTCTTCATTTAGATGCTGTGGGGTTGGACTTGTAATCAAGAATAATGTACCATCGGGTAGTATAGTAAGTTCAAATGCGGCTAAACTGCCCTCAATACCATGGTTGTGGACTTTCCAATTTTTGCCATCATCAATGGATTTGAAAACACCCTTGCCGTATGCAGCTGCATAAAGCGTCCTTTTATTAACTGGCGAATTTTGATCCAGAACAATCGAGGTTATGGGAGTATTGGAATCCATACCTCCGATCGTAGGAGTCCAGGAACGACCGCCATCCGTTGAAACTGCAACCCCTCCTCGTGCAATTTGTTTCCATTTTGGTTTTCGGGTCATTTTACCCCTCGGGAAATCATGCAAAGATGACCAAACGGACCATATCTTGTCTTTTATGTCGGGGTCAAATACCATCCAATAGCAAGTGTTTTGCCATTCGACCGGAATGCCGTTGGTAGATCGGGACCAACTTTTCCCTTGGTCAAATGAATGGTGAAATCCTATATCAGTATAACTGACTGCAATATGTGCAGGGTCCATCGGGTCAAAATGCACACTGTAAGAGGTTGTTACATCAAGTCCATTTGAGCGGTACGCCCCTTCCTTTGCCTCCGTGGAATATATGGTCTCCCAACTTTTCCCACCATTCACGGTTTTCATACTTCGGTACCAATCGGTTACTATGGCCACATCGCCATTATTAGGGGCCACACCTACATCAATCAATCGAATAAAATCATTACCGAAAGCTTTCTGTACCCAGGCATCTTCAAGATTTGAGGCATCCGTACCGTCTCTCACCCCGTATTCACCAGATCCACCGCCAGCTTTCCACACCCATTGCCAAGAATTGCCCGAATCGAATGATTTTAAGGCTCCAAACCAAATCGCATTTGTGCCGTCTTCCTTCCTTTCCTCGTATCTGCTGGAAACAATATATACGTTTTGGGCGTCGTTCTCAGCAGCGGCCAGGGTGGCGTATGTAGGTAACGAATTCCCTTTGTTTGTGATTAGGACACTGTTATCCTGTTGCCAAGTTCTTCCATGGTCTCTGGATTTCCAAAGTGTAGTTGGTGCCAATTTTCCCAAATCCCGATCGGGTTCCTTGTTGTGCAATCCATAAAAAATGGACTTACCTTCATGTGCAACGTTACCCCCTGTTATTGAGAAAGCCGGTTTCATGGGTTCTGGGTATTTAAAAGAGGTTATCTCCAAGGATTCCTTGTTTATGGAATTTACACCAGAAGCTGTGAAGGCTAGAACCTCTTGCTTAAGCTCATTGGTATTTGTGAAGATAAAGTCTATGTTTCCATCCAACTCCAATCTTTTCCAATCTTTTCCACTATCTTGTGAATGAAAAAGGAAATTTTCCAAACTAAAGTAAATGGTATTGGAATCATTGGGGTCTACTTTGATGTTGGTTATGGTTGGGCTCTCATGGTATGTAGTTTTCGTGACATCAAAGATGTTGAACAGCGAACTTTCTTTGACCGCTAAGGTAAAGCTGGCATGGTCTCCATTGAAAGATTCTCGTAGGATATCCTCCTCAAAAGGATAGATTCTTTTCCAGGTTTTTCCACCGTCTATGGATTTATTGAGTGTATTTGATCCTATGTAGCGAACTTTAGGGTCGCTGGGATCATATGCAAAGGAATATGATCCGTTGGGATAGTTGATTTGGGCATAAGATTTACCGCCATCTTGGGTATGATATGCACCTGTCATATCGCAGCGAATCATAAAATCCTTCTCATCGGCATATGAAAAGGTTGGAACAAATGTAGAGCCCCCACCACCGGGCCCAATACGTTTCCAATTGGTCGGTTCCTGGTTGGGAACCTTGGTATCCTGCTCTTTATTTGCTGTATCACCGCAATCAAAAAAACTCAAAACAATAATGCCGAAGATTATATTTTTTACGCCTCTTTTTTGGTTGGAAGTCATGAGTTTGCATTTGACCCGTAGCACTTGATGTTTTGAAGGCAGGATTAGGGTTTTGACTTCTTAAAGTTACGGAAATTTGC
>JBCCUY010000161.1:0-7660 GCA_039196145.1 Bacteroidota bacterium | reverse complement strand
AACCACTGTTTATAGCATCTGGATCATCACCGGAAGGCATACCAAACCAAAGTACCGTAGCCAACAGTCCTATGATGATAAGTACTATTTTAATTATTTTATTCATGACTCTCGATAGTTTTAGTTTCGTAATTATTTCTTGTGTGCTGCCAACATATCTATTAGAGATATGGAGGAGTCTTCCATGTCGTTTACGATACTATCGATTTTAGCAATAATATAGTTGTAGAAAATTTGAAGGATAATCGCCGTGATAAGACCAAACACCGTGGTCAATAACGCAACCTGAATATCACCCGCAATCAACGAGGCGCTCAAGTTACCCACAGCAGCAATTTTCTGGAATGCCGCAATCATACCAATTACCGTACCCATGAACCCTAGCATGGGCGCAATTGCGATAAATAGGGATAACCAAGAAACATTCTTTTCCAATTGACCCATTTGAACCCCACCATAAGCCACAACAGCTTTTTCAGCGGATTCCAATCCTTCTCCAGCTCTATCCAAACCTTGGTAGAAAATAGAAGCAACAGGTCCTTTTGTGTTTCTGCACACTTCTTTTGCAGCTTCTACCCCACCTGAAGCCAAAGCATCCTCAACTTGCTGCTTTAGTTTGGCAGAGTTGGTGCTGGCAAGGTTAAGATAAATTATTCTTTCAATGGCGACGGCCAATCCCAAGATCAAACATAATAGTACAATTCCCATGAAGGCTGGCCCCCCTTGAATAAACTGTTCTTTTAGTACTTGGGTGAAACCTTTGCCCGCTTCGGCCGCAGCTTCATCTTGAAACATGGCTGCAGAAGCAGTTGTGGTTCCCATAACAAACATTCCGGCAGCAGCCAGAGTAAAGGATAATTTTTTCATTTTTCTCAAACTTAAATTTAGTTAGTTAATAATGTTAAAGATATAAAAATTTTATAATTGAAAAATTAAAATACCTAGCAGAGAGGAAGGGATTCGAACCCTCGATACACTTTTGGTGTATACACACTTTCCAGGCGTGCGCCTTCGACCACTCGGCCACCTCTCTATTTGTATAGTTAGGCCGAGCAATAAACAAAAAAATAATTATTAAATGAAATTTGGGGCGTTAATTTTAGTCCATTTCACCCCGTATTGAAGTCTCAAAAATGGTCTTGAACAACTTTCCGGATACCCCATTACCTAAAAGGTACATAGCCTTTGCAACAGCCGCCTCGGTTGTAATGTCCTTTCCATTAACCAATTGCAATTCTTTGAGCTTTTCACTTGTCTCATAATGCCCCATGGAAACCGCCCCACCAGAACATTGGGTCACATTGATAATGCGGAGTCCGCGTTTGACCGCCACTTCAACTGCAGAAAGAAACCAATCGTCCATAGGGGCATTTCCCGCTCCATACGTTTCTAGAATGAGGGCCTTTAAACCAGGTATTGATAATACGGATGTCAGCACCTCTTGGTTCAACCCTGGAAAAAGCTTTAGTACAGCAACATTGTTGTCCATGTTTTTGTGCACTACCAAGGATTTGGTACCATTCTTGGTTTTGGATAGATATTCCTGATGTACATTTAGGTGCACTCCCGATTCCACCAAGGGAGGGTAGTTCAAGGAAGCAAAGGCCTGAAAATGTTCGGCATTGATTTTAGTCGTCCTGTTGGCCCGATACAATTTATACTCGAAATAAAGACCTACCTCCTGAATAACCGGTCGTCCTTTTTTACGTAGGGCAGCAATTTCAATGGAAGTAATAAGGTTTTCCTTAGCGTCCGTACGCAAATCTCCAATAGGTAACTGCGAACCTGTAAATATTACAGGTTTTGATAAGTTCTCCAACATAAAGCTCAAAGCCGAGGCGGAATAACTCATAGTATCACTTCCATGCAGCACCACAAAGCCATCGTACTCCACATAATTCTCCTCAATGATTGAAGCAATTTTGCTCCAATACCTTGGATTCATATTGGACGAGTCGATAGGTTTTTCAAAAGAAACACCCTTGATATTACAGTCCAACTGATTCAACTCGGGGATATTGCCAACCAATTCCTCAAAATTGAAAGCTTTTAGAGCTCCCGTGCTATAGTCCTTTACCATGCCAATGGTTCCACCAGTGTAGATGAGCAGGATGTTCGTTTCTTCTTTCATATCCTTAAATACCAAAAACTTGTTTTGAATTGGTCGTGGTGATGTTTGCAATCTCGGCCTGAGGCTGATCATAGATCAAGGAGAGTTTTTCCAACACCTTTATAATATAGGAACTCTCATTTCTCTTGCCGCGATACGGGACGGGTGCCAAATAGGGCGAATCCGTCTCCAAAACTATATGCTTCAAATCAATCTGGTTTAAAAACTGATCGATCTTTCCATTCTTAAAAGTAGCCACTCCCCCAATGCCTAGCTTCATATTATAGGACAAGGCCCTATGGGCTTGTTCCAAGGTCCCTGTAAAACAGTGGAAAATTCCGTGCAAATCATCTCCCTTCTCCTGCTCAAGTATCTCAAAAATCTCATTAAAGGACTCCCTGCAATGAATCACTATAGGAAGTTGCAACCGCTTCGCCAATCGGATTTGATGTACGAAAGCCTCTTGTTGCTGTTTCAAATAACTCTTATCCCAATACAGGTCGATCCCAATTTCTCCAACAGCATAAAACTTTCTGGATAATAACATTTCCTCTACGTGCGCCAACTCTTCCCTATAGTTTTCCTTTACATGGGTTGGATGAAGTCCCATCATCAAAAAAACATTGTCAGGGTATTCCCTTTCCAAATCGAGCATGGCCTTGGTGTAGGTAGAGTCTATGGCCGGAATAAAGAAGCGCTCCACTCCCTGTTCAATAGCATTTTGAATGATTTGATCTCGGTCTTCGTCGAAAGCCTCGCTGTATAAGTGTGTATGGGTATCCGTAATTAGCATACCGCAAAAATAGGTTTATCTTTAAGAAAAAATGCGAATGAAATCCCTCAAAAAGTTTCTAAAGTCCAAAAGCTACGTGTGCATTCCGTTGGTGTTGACCGAAACCAATCATTTTGAGATAACAGCCAAAATCAATGGGGTTTCAGGGCGTTTTATTTTGGACACAGGAGCTTCCAATACCTGTGTGGGAATGGACAAAATTGAATTCTTTCAAATGGTTTCCGAAGTGTCCGATGTTAAAGCGGCCGGAGCAGGAGCCACAGAAATGGAAACCCTTATATCTTCCAAAAACAAAATTGAAATTGGTGGTTGGTCCAAAAAAAAACACAAAATCGTTTTATTCGACCTTGTCCATGTAAACCAGGCCTTGACGTCGCACAATTCGCTTCCAGTGGATGGAATCATTGGTGCCGACATCCTTAAGAAAGGAACGGCGGTTATCGATTATGACAAAAAAAACCTTTACTTAAAAAAGTAAAGGCCCTTCTTGCTTTGAAGCTTATAGTTTTTATAGTTCCAGCGCCTTTTTCACATTGTTATCCATCAGTAATTCTTCTGGGCTTTCCAGAGCTTCCTTGACCGCCACCAAGAACCCTACAGATTCCTTACCATCAATAATTCTGTGATCATAGGAAAGCGCCACATACATTATTGGGGCAATAACCACCTGGCCATCCTTGGCAATGGGCCGCTCCACAATGTTGTGCATCCCCAAAATTGCACTTTGGGGTGGGTTAATTATTGGTGTTGACAACATGGAACCAAAGACACCACCATTAGTAATGGTGAAGGTCCCTCCCGTCATTTCATCTACCGTAATCTCACCTTCCCTTGCGCGAATGGCCAACCGTTTCACCTCGGCTTCTACTCCTCGGAACGTTAAGTTCTCGGCATTTCTTATTACAGGCACCATTAACCCCTTGGGGCCCGAAACTGCGATACTAATATCGCAAAAATCGAAAGACAGCATTTCCTTACCATCGATCATGGAATTCACTGCAGGATACATTTCCAAAGCGCGAACTACTGCTTTTGTGAAGAAAGACATAAAGCCCAAGCTGACACCATGCTTTTCCTTGAAAGTTTCCTTGTATTCCTTGCGAAGCGCAAAAATCGGAGACATGTCCACCTCATTGAAGGTGGTCAACATGGCAGTTTCGTTCTTGGCCGCGACCAAACGTTCAGCGACCTTTCTGCGCAACATCGAAAGTTTTGAGCGGGATTCACCACGACTTCCTCCAGTGGGAGTTCCCATGGATGGGACCGCCTTTACGGCATCCTCCTTGGTGATTCGACCATCTCGTCCAGTTCCGGTTACGGCAGCAGCATCCACACCCTTTTCATCCAAGATTTTCTTAGCAGCTGGTGAAGGGGTTCCAGAGGCATAGGTTTCCTTCTTCTCTACTGCAGGTTTGGCGGTTTCTACCTTGACGCTTTCCTCCTCGGTTTCTTCTTTTTTATCGCTCGCAGGGGCAGCATCACCTTCAGGCTTAGCGGCGCTGGTATCTATCAAACAAACCACTTCCCCTACGGCCACGGCATCGCCTTCCTCAGCTTTCAATGTAATTACCCCGCTTTCTTCCGCAGGTAACTCCAAAGTAGCCTTATCGGAATCGACCTCAGCAATGGCCTGGTCTTTTTCCACATAATCCCCATCTTGCACTAGCCACTCTGCTATCTCTACCTCGGTAATGGATTCTCCCGGTGAGGGAACTTTCATTTCTAAAACCATCTTATTTTAGTTTTATGCTTTTAAATTTTTTCTGATCATATTGTCCTTTGACCTATCAAAGACGTAGTCCAAAACTTGTGCGTGTCTTCTTTGCGAGCGAACGGCGCTACCTGCCGCAGGAGCCCCATAAAATCTTCTTGAAGCCACCCTGAACTCTTTTGCTTCGTCAAAATGCATCAGTAAATGACCCCAGGCTCCCATATTTCTAGGTTCTTCCTGTGCCCAAACTACGTCATCTGCATTCTTATACTTTTTAATGATTGCTCGCATCTCCTTGGCCGGAAGCGGGAACAACTGCTCCAAGCGGACCAAAGCCACATCGTTTCGCTTCAACGCCTCTTTTTTGTCGAGCAAATCGTAATAGAACTTTCCTGTACAGAACACCAAGGTCTTAACCTGGGCTGCCTTCGCATCCGAGTCATCTATCAAAGGCTGGAAAGTTCCCTTTGCCATTTCCTCTTTCGTGGAAAGGACCCTGGGATGTCTTAAAAGACTTTTTGGCGTAAACACGATCAAAGGCTTTCTAAAGTTGGCCTTCATCTGTCTACGAAGCAGGTGGAACATGTTGGCCGGAGTGGTTACATCCGCAACATACATATTGTCCTTGGCACATAACTGAAGATATCTTTCCATCCGCGCCGACGAGTGCTCCGCACCTTGGCCTTCGTAACCATGAGGCAACAACAACACCAAACCATTTTGAAGCTTCCATTTGTCCTCAGCGGACGATAGGTACTGATCGATCACAATCTGCGCCCCATTGCTAAAATCTCCAAATTGTGCTTCCCAAATGGTCAAGGTTTTCGGACTCGCCATGGCATAACCATAGTCAAAGCCCATAACAGCGTATTCTGAAAGCAATGAATTATAAATATGGAACTGCCCGTTCTGGTTTTCTCCCAGCTCGTTCAACAGCACCACCTCTTCTTCATGCATTTCTGTTTTGATCACAGCATGCCTGTGGGAGAAAGTTCCCCTTTCCACATCCTGACCGGTCATGCGCACATCAAAACCTTCTTCAATTAGGGAACCATAAGCCAACAATTCGCCCATAGCCCAATCCAATTGGTTATCTTCAAAGTACATTTTGTTCCTGGCCGCAACCAATCGTTCGAGCTTCCTAAGGAATTTCTTTCCTTCTGGCATAATTGTGATTCCCCTTGCAATCTCATCCAACTTTGCCATTGGATAGCTGGTATCTATATCACCCAACATGGAGTCTTCGGTCACCTGTCCAAAGCCTTCCCATTCATCTTGCATGAAAGCGGTAATCCTTGTCTTTTCCACCTTCCTTGAATCCAAAAGATCTTCTTCCAGATTCTTTTTGTATTCTGTTTCAAGGTTTTTTACATAATCCTTTTCAATAACCCCTTCCGCAATCAATCTTTCCGCGTAGATATCCCTTGGGTTTTTGTGCTTGGAAATAGACTTGTATAATAATGGCTGGGTAAACTTAGGCTCATCACCTTCGTTATGTCCATATTTTCTATATCCCAATAAATCCAAGAAAACATCCCTTTTGTAGCGCATCCTGTACTCCAAGGCGAAAGTAGCCGCATGCACTACGGCCTCGGCATCATCTGCATTCACATGCAGAACCGGTGAAAGGGTCACCTTTCCCACATCTGTACAATAAGTGGATGAACGGGCGTCCAAATAATTGGTGGTAAAGCCAATCTGGTTGTTTACCACAATATGGATGGTCCCTCCTGTATGATAGCCATCCAATCTGGCCATTTGCACAATTTCATAGACCACACCCTGCCCTGCAAAGGCGGCATCACCATGTACAAGAATTGGAAGCACTTCCGAAACGTTTTCCTGATGGTGACCGTCCTGTTTGGCCCTAGTAATCCCCTCCACAATAGCATTTACCGTTTCTAGATGGGATGGATTGGGTGCAATGTTCATATTGACCACCTTACCTGAATCGGTTTCCCTCCTGGAGGTCCAACCAAGGTGGTATTTTACATCTCCATCAAAGATGGCTTCCTCATAATCCTTGCCATCAAACTCACTGAAAATGTCTTTGGGGGATTTGCCAAAAATATTGGTCAATACATTTAGCCGTCCTCTATGTGCCATCCCCATGACAAACTGCTTTACTCCGGCATCGGCGGCTTTTTCAATAATTACATCCAAGGCAGGGATCAAAGATTCACCACCTTCCAACGAGAATCGCTTTTGCCCAACATATTTGGTGTGCAGGAAAACTTCAAAAGAAACGGCTTCATTTAATTTTCTAAGGATGTTCTTCTTCTCCTCAGGAGAAAAATTCGGGTGGTTGTCATTTACATTGAGCCAATCCTGAATCCACTGAATGCGTTCAGGGGTCCTGATGTACATGTATTCCACACCGATGGCATCGCAGTAGATGCGTTCCAGGTGTGCCACGATATTTTTAAGACTGCTAGGACCAATCCCTATGATTTTTCCTGCATCGAAAACCGTTTCCAAGTCCTCGTTGGACAATTCAAAGTTTGAAAGGTCCAAACTGGGTTCGTATTTCCTTCTCTCACGAACTGGGTTGGTCTGAGTAAACAAATGTCCCCTTGAACGGTACCCGTTTATCAGTTTAATGACCTGAAATTCTTTTTGCAGCGATTGGGGTATGGCTATTTCCTGTCCATTGGAAAGGGAAAGTGTACCATTGGCAGAAGCCAAATCCAACTCATCAAGCGAACTTTCCAAGCCAAAATCAAATCCTTGAAAAAAAGCCCTCCAACTCGGTTCAAGACTATCGGGGCTCGTTAGATACTTATCATATAGCTCCGCAAAAAAAGAAGTGTGCGCAGCATTTAAAAAGGAATACTTATCCATTGATGTTTTCTAGCAGAATGCTAACCAAAAATTTAGTCAAAAATACAACAAATCCGATAGGTTGGTCAACAAACTTGCCCATATTTGACAAAATTGGCTTAGGAGTTATATTTATGTTTAAACCAAACTTTCTGCCATTCCCTTTTTAGAATCAAAAACCCCACTTGCGAAGACGCATCCACAGCATCCAAAATTGCTAATTTTT
>JBCCUY010000160.1:0-7708 GCA_039196145.1 Bacteroidota bacterium | reverse complement strand
CATCCAAATCAATAGTATTTTGTAACCCCCTTCGTAGGATTTAAGGGATAGTTTTTTCACCACGTCCTGGGCTTCGTCAACCCCAATTTGACCTTGTTTTTTTTCAATCCCAATGCTTCGGTACCAATCAAAAAGGTTACCGTACGGCTGTTCCTGGACAAACTGTCGCCAATCCTCTAAATAATGGTCGCTAACAGCATGGGATTTTACCTTATCCGAATTGGAAACGGGAAACGCAAAATGAAGATCGGGATGGATCAAGGAATTGCATTTTACATTACAGGCCTGGTTATCCCCGTTGTTTTCGCCTTCGGTGTTTTGGCAGAGCAGGTATTGGGCATAGGCGATTGCAGTGGGCAAGGTGCCAGACCCCTCAGGACCCACAAAAAGTTGGGCGTGTGCTACCCTTCCGGATTCTGCATTAGTGACCAAGTGTTTTTTGATGTGATCTAATCCCAAAATGTCCCTAAAAAGCATAATTCAAAGATACATTTTTTAGGTTCCCATAGGGATTTGGGTTTTTTTGTTGAAAGTTTAAAAATATGGCCCTTCCCCACGAATCAAGAAAGAGATAATCTTTACATTTGGTCTCACCATAAACCAGTTCAGATGAAGACCATAGAAGATTATAATTTTGAGGATAAGAAAGCATTGATTCGAGTAGACTTTAACGTGCCATTGGATGGAGACTTTAAGGTCACGGATACCAGTAGGATTGAAGCTGCCAAACCAACAATCCTTAAAGTTCTTGAAGATGGGGGTGCTGCGGTCTTAATGAGTCATTTGGGGAGGCCCAAGGGTAAGGCAAACCCAGATATGTCTTTGTCCCATATATGCGAAAAGGTTTCAGAAATTATTGGGGTCCAAGTAAAATTTGTTGGGGATTGTATCGGGGAGGAAGTGGATGTCGCCGTTGGGCAACTGCAAAGCGGGGAAGTCCTGCTCTTGGAAAACCTGCGGTTTTATGGTGAGGAGGAAAAGGGCGATGAGGGCTTTGCCAAAGCCTTGTCCAAGCACGGTGATGTTTATATCAACGATGCTTTTGGAACTGCCCATAGGGCCCATGCATCCACGACCATTGTGGCCAACTATTTTCCAGAAAATAAATGCTTTGGGTATTTGTTGGCGAAGGAAATCAAGGCAATTGAAAAAGTGATGCGGACAGGGGAAAAACCGGTAACGGCTATTTTGGGCGGCGCAAAGGTTTCCTCCAAAATCACCATCATAGAAAATATACTGGACAAAGTTGACAATTTGATTATCGGAGGAGGAATGACCTACACCTTCGTTAAGGCCAAAGGGGGCAAGGTAGGGGATTCCATTTGCGAAGACGATAAAATGGAATTGGCCCTTGACATTCTAAAGCAGGCTGACGCCAAAGGGGTGAAAGTGCATTTACCGGTAGACGTACTTGCCGCTGACTCGTTTGACAATGCAGCGAATACCCAATTTGTGGATGTGAATGAAATCCCGGACGGATGGCAGGGCCTTGATGCCGGACCGCAATCCCTAGAAAACTTCAGGGAGGTAATTCTAGCCTCAAAAACTATTTTATGGAATGGCCCGGTCGGTGTCTTTGAAATGGAAAGCTTTGCCAAAGGAACCATAGCTGTCGGGAATGCTATTGATGAAGCCACTAAAAATGGCGCTTTTTCACTTGTTGGTGGCGGGGACTCCGTGGCCGCGGTAAAGCAATTTGGCTTTCAGGAGAAGGTAAGCTACGTGTCTACCGGAGGCGGTGCCATGTTGGAAAGTTTAGAGGGCAGAACACTTCCTGGGATAGCGGCAATATTGGGCTAACATCCACGTTATGAAATAATAGGGGAAACCCTTTATTAACATAGGTTTTGGGCCGAAAACTTTAATATTTCGGAAAAAAACCCCATTTTCGTTTGCCCCAAAATCAAACCAAGCCCAAAATGAACCAAATTATCAAGACAGCTGCATGCGCAGCACTGCTTTTTTCGGCTCCTTTAACTCATGGTCAGGAGCAGGATTCCGTTGGGGTCAGTCCATCTAAAATTGCCACTAAAAGGATTGAAGCTTCAACCCAGGTTTCAGATTCTTCCACTTCAAAAATGGTGGACTTGAATATCCCTAAAAAAACTATTGATGGAAATACCGTTTCCCTCGGTTCTATAGGGGATAAGGGTTTTTTGCTCAAGGATATGGAAGAGGCAAGAAACTATGATAGCCTCTGGTTGAAGGAATTGCACCAAAGCGCACAACTCTTTAGTGAAATGTTGCTGGAAGTTCAGAATCCGTATGCCGAGGAAGTGACCATGGTGGATTTGCCCACGGACACCCTTAAGGCCCGATTGGCGATATTGGATGAAAAGACACCATTTAATATTTCGTACAACTCATCACTTGAAAGCGTGATCAAGTCCTTTTTAACAAGAAAAAAGGATTTAATGCAACGCATGTTGACCGCAAGTCAGTTCTACTTCCCATTATTTGAGCAAGAACTGGATAACCAAGACATTCCACTGGAGATTAAATATCTGGCGATTGTTGAGTCGGCATTGAACCCTAGGGCAAGATCCCGGGTTGGCGCAAAGGGGCTGTGGCAATTTATGTACGGAACGGGAAAAATGTATGGCCTAAATGTGAGTAGCTATGTTGATGAAAGGCATGACCCCATATTGGCCACTAAGGCTGCCAGTAAATATTTATCCAAGTTGCATGACATTTTTGATGATTGGGATTTGGCCCTGGCCGCTTACAACTCAGGTCCAGGGAACGTGAACAAGGCGATAAGACGCTCAGGGGGCTATAAGAACTATTGGAATATCCGAAGAAACCTTCCACGTGAAACAGCGGGATATCTGCCCGCATTTTTGGCCACCATGTATATTTTTGAATATGCGGAAGAACACGGACTACAATACAAAAAAGCGGAACGGCCATACTTTGAAACCGATACGGTCCATGTAAAAAACCTAATAACGTTCGATCAAATTTCAAAACTTGTGGATATCAGTGTCGAAGAACTGGAAATGCTGAATCCGGCCTACAAGCTGAACATTATTCCAAAAGTTAAGGGTAAAAACTACGCATTACGGTTGCCAGTCACCAAAATTGGCAAGTTCGTTAGCAATGAGGAGGCGATCTATGCCTTTGCGAAGAAGGAATTGGATTCCCTTGAAAAACCCTTGCCCCAATTTGTAGAAACCAAAAATCAGATTCGCTATAAGGTGCGGAGCGGGGATTATCTTGGAAAAATTGCAGAACGATATGGTGTTGGAGTGAGCCAAATTAAAAGATGGAACGGACTTCGAAGTAATAATTTAAGGGTTGGTCAGCGCTTGACCATATTTCCCAGAAAACCCTATATCCCTAAAAAAACGGTTGCCCAAACAAAGACGTCAAAGTCGGCTTCCGGCGCTTTGGCGGCAGGTTCCAAAGTACACACCGTGCAGGAAGGGGATTCCTTATGGACGATTTCCAGAAAGTATCCTGGAGTTAGTATCGAAAATTTACGAGAATGGAACGGTCTTAGTGGTAATAACCTAAAACCGGGCACAAAGCTTAAATTGTGCGATTGTTCTTCGTAAATTTAGATCAAGATGAAAAAAACAGGAACACTATGGATTGCCATCATCGCCATGGCAATTATATCATGTAAAGACTCTGGACCAAAGAAACGTTTTTTGCCGCCGTCCACAGGGGGGATTAATTCCCTGATGGTGGTCATGGACACGGAATTATGGAAGGGAGGAATCGGCGATAAAATACGGGAACATTTTGCGGCCCCTGTCTTGGGACTCCCCCAAGGAGAGCCAAAATTTTCGATAACCCAAATTCCCCCTCAGGTTTTCAAAGGGGCCACAGCCTATTCAAGATCAGTGCTTTATGTGGAACAGGATTCGGTTTCCTTGGCGCACATTAAGACCAACGTTTATGCCAAGCCCCAAAAGGTTGCAGTTGTTAAGGGAGAGACTTACAACGATTTGGCGGGCAATTTGGATTCCATAGCCGGTATGGCCATTGCAGCGTTTAAAAAGGTTGAGATTGGAGAGGCCCAAAAACGTTTTACCCGGTCACTTACCAAGGAAACTGCCTTTACGGATGAGTTTGGCATCAACCTTAAAATACCGTCGCTTTATAAATTGGGGAAGCACGAAAAGAACTTCGTTTGGATGGACATTCAGATTCCCAAAGGGACTATGAACATTCTGGCATATGAAATGCCGTGGAATAGTTTTACCACAGATTCCACCTTTGTGAACGACATCATTAAAATGAGGGATTCCATTGGAAAAAAATATGTTCCGGGCCCATATGATGGAACTTATATGATTACCGAAAAAGCCTTTGCGCCCTATGTTTTTCCAGCACAGATTGGAGGAAAAAAAGCGGCAGAAACAAGAGGGATATGGGAAATTCAGGGCTATCCTATGGCAGGCCCATTTATAACCTATATCATCAATGACAAGGAGCGCGACCGTAAGTTGGTGTTGGAAGGATTTACCTTTGCCCCTTCAGAAGAAAAGCGGGACTATATGTTTGAACTTGAGGCCATTTTAAAGACCATAACGTTCGAAGAAGGACCTTAGAAGTAAAAAAACAAAAACAGAAAAGCCCAGGATGCCAGCAAGCAGACTGGGCTTTTTTGTTCTTCAAATGCTTAAAAATTATTTTTTAGTCAAATGCGAAGCCTGTTGCTATTCTATATACAAAAGCGTAAAGCACGATGAAGAACATGATAAAGCTGAACCAGGCAAATATTTTAAAATACTTCTCTAGAAGTATGTGGCCGAGATTTCTAAAGCCTTCTATGTAAATTTCTTTAATAAGTACTAGTTTTTTCATAAGTCAAGTTTTAAGATTTAAAGACAAGACAAAGATTGGGCAAGGTTGATCGGTTTGGAAATGATCGGGACGAACGGGAGAAAATAATTGATGAACGCAAAAGAGACATCCAAAAATCCTTCAAAGCACAATCTTTTATCGACCAAGTGCATTCGCCTAAAGAGGCGTTGGTCGAGGAGTTCTTCGATGAAGTGTATTTGGGCAACTATTTGAAATGAAAAAGGCCCCAATTTTGGGGCCTTTAAAAGTTACATTTCTACTATTATGAATTCCGAACGCCGGTTTTGTCTATGTTTATCCCGACTGCATCGGGTGCCATCCCTGCAATCATTGAGCAATTGTTCTTCTCCGTATCCGACGGCACTTTGAATACGTGCGGCGTCTATTCCGTTGGCCACAAGATAATCCCTAGTGGACTTAGCCCTCTTGTCTGAAAGGTATTTGTTGTAGGCCCTTGGTCCAATCGCATCTGTATGCGACTCAATTTTAATGACCATTTTGGGGTACTCGGTCATTACGGCAACCAGTTTATCCAATTCTTGTGCCGCCTGTGGTTTGATGTTGAACTTGTCAAAATCGAAGTAAATAGTCTCCACCTCCAATTTAAGCACACCTTCATCCTCGGCAATGATCTCTTCCAACTTTTTCAAGGATTGGGCAAACGGAACATTTTCATTGTCTTTGGTGCGGACTTCCGAAGTAGAATCAAAATATCCTTTTTTGACTGTTTTAATCGTATAGCGCGAAACAGGTCTCAAGTTTTTGAAGATAAAACTCCCGTCTAATTGGGTCCTAGTTTGGGCTACACGAACGTCATCCTTGTCAAAAAGCAAAACCTCGACATCTGGAATTGCCGCTCCATCAGCCTCATCCTCAAGAATTCCAGAAATGGCATTAAGGTTTAGTATGTTCTTAAAGGAATAAATATCATCATCACCCTTACCTCCTTTTCTATTAGAGGCAAAATATCCTTTTTCACCACCTTCATCTATAATGTACGAGAAGTCGTCCCTATTACTGTTGATGGGTTCGCCCAAATTGATTCCCACGCTAAAAACACCTTCCGCAACATCTGACTTATAGATGTCTAATCCCCCAAGCCCCATGGTTCGGTCAGAAGAAAAGTAAAGTGCGTCCTTGGTGATATAGGGGAACATTTCTTTTTTGGAAGTATTGACTGTTCTTCCAAGGTTCACGGGGTCGGAATAGCTTCCGTTGTCCAAAATGTCCACAACATAGACATCGGTACCACCAAAACCTCCTGGTCGATCGGAAACAAAGTATAGTTTTTTACCATCCGGACTTACAGAAGGATGTCCATTGGAGTGATTTTCACTATTAAAAGGTAATTCAACGGCCTTGGTCCACTCCCCTTCAATCAGTTCCGAACGGTATATTTTAAGGTGGTTAATCCCGTTTTTACCGCGCTTAAGTTTTTTGCCATAATTATTTCTAGTAAAATATATGGTGGTCTGGTCGGGTGAGAAAGCTACAGAGGCCTCGTGATATTTGGTGTTTATCTTATTGGAAAACTTCTTTGCACCAGATAAGTCCACGCCATCTTCATCTGCCTTGGCTACATAAAGATCTAAAAACGGCTGGTTGTTCCATCTATATTTCCTTGTAGTTAAAAAGGACGAATCCAAGGAAGATGCGAAAACCACTTCCGACTCGTTGTGAAACATTGGGGAGAAATCTGAATACTTGGAGTTAATGGCCACGTTCTTGATCTCTACCAATTGGGGAACATCCCTTTCCGCGTTGATTTTACCAATTTCCCTAAGGTCACCGTCTCTTTGCTGTCTATATAGTTTGGTAAGTTTTGCGGCTCTTCGGTAACGACCTGTACCCTTAAGAACATGGGTATACTTAAAGAACCTATCTTCAGAAATCTCCGATTTAAAGGTTTCGTAAAGTTCATGGTACCATTTATAGGCCCGCTCCATATTTCCAGAGTAATAGTGGGAATCCCCTGCTCGGGACAAAAGGTTCATGGTATGCTGGGCTTCGCTTTTCTCTAAAACGATATCGAAGACCCTGGCCGCTTCGGCGTACCACATTTTGTCATAGAATTCGTTGGCTTGTTTTATGAGCTTTTCAGTAACGCCCTTTTTGCCCATAAACTTAACAAGGGCCCTATTGCTGAGCCCTTCAAGGTTTTTAATAAATGCAGTTTTGGAAGAATAGTTTGTTTTTGGCGTGTTTGGAGCCTCATAGAGTTCCTCATCCTCAAATTGCAGAAAGGATACAGATTGGGCATTAAGCCCAAATGCAAGCAGCAGGAATAAAATGATTATCGGTCTCTTCATAAGCCCTTCCTTCTGAATAAAAATCACTCAGATACTAGGTCACACGCAAAGTCAAAGAACTTCACGTACTATTCAAACGCTAAAATAGAATAAGGTTGTAGCGCGAATAAGTTTTTGTTGTGAAAGGGGAGATTTATGGCGTGAATACACCAAATATGTTGTTATTTATCGACGAGCCCTTTAAATATAGGGCTTTGAAGAGTAGGAAAAAACTGTTTAAATGAATGGAATTAGGCGTCAGGTTCCTTACCCTGCTCCAGTTTTTCATCTTCCTTGGAAGCATCCTTAAATTCTTTGATCCCGCTACCAAGACCTCTCATAAGTTCAGGAATCTTTTTACCACCAAACAGCAAAAGAACAACAACAACAATCAGTACAATTTGCCACGGGCCTAGCATACCAAGAAAAAAAGTTTGAGCAATCATAATCGCAATGCCTTTAAATGAAAAGTAAAATTACTAAAAATAGCCCAATGCCCCTTACCCATTAACGAAAATTAGCTAATATGCCTATATGACAAGCACATAAGGCATATTGCATTTTAAAAAGCTTAACATCTTTAATTGAAATCTAAGGTTATCTTT
>JBCCUY010000159.1:0-7721 GCA_039196145.1 Bacteroidota bacterium | reverse complement strand
AATGTGTTTTATAGGGAGTCTTATCCTTGGAGAAACGTACGTCCCTATAGATTCGGAACATCTTCATCTTTTCAATCTCGTCATGTGCATCCAAATGTTCCTGGACATTTTGATAAAAGGATTTTACGTCTGCCTCATGTTTCTTAAAGGTTACCTTATGGGTCTGAAACCAATCTTTATTGTTGTTCTTGGCCAAGTCTTTCAGAAAATCAAAGGCCTCTTTGGTAATTAAGGAATTATTCACAATTGCTCGTTGAAGTGTTATCTTTTAGCTAAAGTTAGATAAATCTAGTCGTGTGGTATAGGTCAATTGGCTATTTTTATTCCATAATTCTGACCAATGGATAAGGAAACCATTATCAACGAACTGAATAGGCACAAAAAATTACCCTATTTAGACTATAGATTAAAAGAAGAAACTGAGGATTTCACCAAGCTTCTTTTCCTCACCCTGTTTGATGTGAATACGCCAGTCGCGGAAAATCTAGAAGTTCTTGAGAAAAAATTCAGCTTATTGGTAAGCCTAGCGTGCTGGGAACTTGACAAACCTTGCACCAAGGTTTGGGACAGCTACGTGCAAACACTTCCAGGAATATTGGAACGATTGAACCTTGACGCGGAAGCGATTGTCAATGGCGATCCCGCTTCCCTGTCCTTGCAAGAAGTATATATGGCTTACCCTGGGTTTTATGCCACTGCCATCTATAGGTTGGCGCATGAATTGTACACAAGAGGTTTTCCTTTGGTGCCACGATTGATGACCGAATATGCCCATAGACAAACGGGCGTTGACATCAACCCTGGGGCGCAGATAGGTAAATCCTTTTTTATTGACCACGCCACGGGGGTCGTCATCGGTGAAACTGCCATAATCCATGATAATGTAAAAGTATATCAGGGCGTGACCTTGGGTGCACTTTATGTAGCCAAGAACCTGCAGAAAACAAAAAGGCATCCCACAATCATGTCCAACGTTACCATTTATGCCAATGCAACTATTTTGGGTGGTAATACCGTGATTGGGGAAAACTCAGTCATTGGCGGAAATGCTTGGTTAACAGCCTCCGTACCACCCAATTCAACCGTATTCCATACGTCTGAAGTACGAATCAAAACTGCATCGGATGTCTAAATCCATCTTGGACCTTGTGGGAAATACTCCCTTGGTCGAATCAAGGGTCTTGAACCAAAATCCCAATGTGCGGCTATTGTTTAAACTGGAAGGGCAGAATCCTGGGGGGAGTGTAAAGGACAGGCCAGCATTAAACATGATCAAAAGCGGTCTGGAGCGGGGAGAAATTGATCAAAACACAAAACTCATTGAGGCAACAAGCGGAAATACAGGGATTGCGCTTGCCATGATCGCCGGAATTTACAATTTGGACATTGAGCTCGTAATGCCCGAAAACTCTACGAAAGAAAGGGTACAAACCATGAGGGCCTATGGCGCCAAGGTGACGCTTACCCCTTCGGATATAGGGATTGAAGGAGCCCGGGATTACGCCGAGGCCAAAGTAACAGATCAGGGGTATAGGATGTTGAACCAATTTGGCAACGACGATAATTGGAAAGCCCATTATAAGTCTACAGGACCCGAGATTTGGGAAGATACCCAAGGCCAAATTACCCATTTCGTTTCCAGCATGGGAACAACAGGCACAATTATGGGCACTTCCACATTTTTGAAGGAACAAAACCAGGATATTCAGATTGTTGGTGTTCAACCCACGGATGACTCCAGGATTCCGGGAATCCGAAAATGGCCCGAGGCCTATCTCCCAAAAATATTCAACCCCAAAAAAGTGGATAGGGTCATGGAGGTAAGTCAAAAAGATGCAGAGGAAATGGCTCGAAAATTGGCGAGCGAAGAGGGGATTTTCGCCGGAGTTAGCAGTGGTGGCGCGGCTTCGGTGGCATTACGATTGGCTAACACCCTTGAAAGCGGAACTATTGTTTCCATCGTTTGTGATCGGGGAGATCGCTATCTATCATCCGAACTTTTCGAATAAGCTAATCCAATTCCGACTTTACAGCGGTTCGGAAGCTTTCAAAATCAATAAGGTTATTGTGCTCTCCTTCTGGTATGGTGTACATCATCTTATCGGGATTGGAAATACTAGCAAACAATTTCTTTCCCGAGGCATAAGGAACTATTTTATCCTGGGTTCCATGAAAAATCCGGATGGGTGCTTTTACCTTCTTCATGAAGTCAAAAGAGTTCAATTGATATTTCATAATCTGTTTTACGGGTAGAAACGGAAAGCGACCCTTAGCAACATCCACCAGGCTGTAATAGGGAGTTTCCAGTAACAGTTTTCTAGGATTATTACGGGAGGCCAAATAGGTGGCAATACCAGAACCCAATGAACGCCCGTAAAGTATAATATCCGCTTCTTGATAGTCTTGGCGAGCCAAATCATAAAACAACTGTGCGTCGGCTAAAAGAATCTCTTCGCTTCTTTCTTCCTCCCCATTACTTTTTCCATAGCCCCGATAATCCATGATGAGCACATCATAACCCAAATCAACAAAGTCCGTTGCAATCAAGCCCCAACGGGATAAATCACCGGCGTTGCCATGGAAATATAAAATCAAACCATTGGACTCCTTACTTTTGAAATGCAGGGCATTCAGTCTGGCACCATCTGGAGTATCCAGAAAAATCTCTTCAAATTGGTGGTCAAAGGTGTAGGTATAATCCAATGGGAGCTGGGAAGGCAAGAAGATGAGTTTATCCTGAAGCGTATGGAACATAAGTATTACTAATAGAAATAGGGATAAGAGTATGAGTCCTGCACGTTTAAGCTTTTGCATTTGCCTTTTTTGATGCGTGTTTGACATGAAAACTAGAACCCTCTAAATTGGCCTTTTTGGGTCGAGTGGTAATTATTTCTGTCAGCATTTTATGATACGATTCAAAATTATTAAGGTTTTTATGTCCTCCGCCAATTACCGTATACAATTTGGTAAGTTCCGGTTTAATCTTGGATAGCTTCACACTGGTTTTATATGGGATAAGTCTATCATCCGTACCATGTATGATATGAATGGGACAGTTTACATACTTTAACCACTTGTACGTGGGCATTGGGAATTTGATCAATAGGGAAAGCGGCATAAAGGGAATGTATTTTTTGGCCACCTTGCTCAGACTGTAGTAGGGAGCATCCAAAATCAACATTCTGGGATTGTTCATGGAAGCCAATTTGGCGGCAAACCCCGAACCCATGGAACGACCATAGAGGATAATATATTTCTCAGGAACCTTCTCCTTGATTTTGTTGTAGATCACCTGCATGTCCCGTTTTACGGCCTTCTGTGTTCTTCGACCCGTACTTTTCCCGAACCCACGGTAATCCACCATAATAACATCAAATCCATGTCGGGTAAAATCCACGGCGAACTTGCCCCAACCCTTTATACTTTTGGAATTTCCCTTGAGATAAAAAACCACCCCTTTGGGGTTTTCTGTCTTAAAGCGCAACCCGTTTATCACCTCTCCATCACGAGTATCTATGTTATATTCCTCTATCTCTTGATTGTCGTAATAAAACTGAAAATCCTTAGGTAATTTTTCAGGCTTAAACAGAAAATAATCCTGAAGCACATATAGCATGATACTTATGAACAGGTATACTCCCAGGATTATCAATAAAACATAGATCCAATTTTGCACGATCCAAATCATTTCTTCCAAAATACAAAAAAAACCAATGGTGCAACCTCTAGCATTTTATGCATCAAATAATTACCTTAACATAGGTGTAACAAATCACTTGATTTGTGTACCAATAATCATCATCAATCAACTCAACAATAATGAAAACCATCCAAAACGCATTAGCCCAAGAGCGAATTACCATTATTGATGCGCTAAGGGGCTTCGCCCTCGCTGGCATTGTTATCGTCCACATGGTGGAAAACTATATCGGTGCCCCCGCACCGGAGAGTTTTAACGAAGCGGTACACCAAGGACCGTTGGACTACGCCGTGGACGTTTTTATCGGAATATTTTTACGTGGGAAGTTTTTCGCTCTATTCTCCTTCCTATTCGGGCTTAGTTTTTACCTGCAAATGGACAATGCAAGCCAAAAAGGAGCCAATTTCGGTGGACGTTTTTTATGGCGTCTGATTTTATTATTGAGTATTGGCTATTTGCACAGTTTGTTCTATGCTGGTGACATTTTAACCATTTATGCGATGCTGGGAGTGCTCTTGATCCCTTTTTACAAAGTAAAAAGCAATTGGGTTTTAGGTATTGTAGGCCTACTGTTTCTAGGGTTTGGTAGATACATTGTATTTTTCTTGACCCAGGGCGCCAACCTATTTGAGGGAATGGATATGACACCCAACAGTCCTGAGGTTCAGCAATACTACAGCATCCTTAAAGAAGGAAGTATTTGGGATGTTTTTGCCACCAACGGATGGCAGGGCCATCTGAACAAGATGAATTTTCAGTTTGGCGTATTTGGTCGGGGGTACGCTACTTTTGGATATTTTCTGTTGGGATTGTGCATAGGCCGTACCGAGTTTTTCAAAAACTACAGGGAACAGAAAAAATTAGTGAAACGCACATGGATTTGGTCCTTGGTTCTCTTTGTCGTATCCGGAGGGTTGATGGCACTTACTTTCGGTAGTATGGGTCCAAACGTAACTTTTGACAATTGGGTGGCCATGTTTGGTCTTACTGCATTGGACTTGAACAGTATATCCGTTACGTTTATCCTGCTCAGTGTTTTTGTGATTCTCTATAAAAAAATCAAACCCAAAAAATTTCTTGAAAAGTTTGCGCCCTATGGGAGAATGGCATTGACCAATTATTTTTTTCAGAGTGTTTTGGGTACGTTCATATTTTTTGGCTGGGGACTGGGTCAGATAGGGGAACTTAGAAACCTATATACCTTTGGATTGGCCTTCTTGGTAATCATAATTCAAATGGTACTGAGCAAGTGGTGGCTACAGAACTTCAGATATGGACCTTTGGAATGGTTATGGCGAAGCGCAACCTTTTTAAAACTATTCCCTTTAAAAAAATAGTGCCAAAAGAGTTTTAACCCCTGTTTTTTCACCTTAGCCAACATTGTTTGTTGTTAATCGATATAATAAAAATAAAACCGTTTGAAACTTCGTTCTTTGTTCAAGCTTTGAGTACCCCAAATCTCAGAAAACTATGAAGATATTGCTGGACAAACTTACTTGGAGAAGAAACGGAATCCTGGTTTTTATCATTTTAGTCCTACTTGACATCTCCAATTTTTACGGACTTTACACCAATAAATTCTATTTCTTAAAGGCTGACAACTATATCTTTCCGTTATTGTCCCTAATCCATTTCCTTTACCTGTATGTATTGTGGTTCAAGATTACCGAGGATGAACTACCCGACCCCAAAATGAGAAATTTGGAATATGCACTATACGCAGTAATGGTGGTCTACATTTTCAAGATTTATGATACGGTAACCATCCTTGGTTCATATTCCCAGTATAAATCGCATGTTATACCAGCCACTTTTAAGCCTGTAGCCTACATAAATCTTATACTTTACAGTTTGTTGCCCATCTTGACCCTGATTTCCTTTTGGCACCGAAAACAGTTGGTGGGGAAATACAATTTTGAACAATACAACGATAACTTGAATATCTGGCAATAGCCCTATAGATCTCTTATATAACTGCCGTAAAGGTCCTTAAACTGATACCCTTGCACAAAACGGTGTTTGCTCAATTTTTTATGGGCCACCAATCCCCACAATAGCAATTCCTTCATAAAATAGGAATCTTCTTTTGACAAGGAAGGTTGATATTCCTTTACCAAAGCATTTAACGGAGGAATGGAATCCAATTTTTCCCTGTAGGTATCATCATCGTCCTCATCCAACAAATCAAATCCATCACCGTCAAAAAACCAATGAATGAGCTCATCGTACACTGTTTCAGCGTCCTTACGCTCCAGCTTGGCTATTCCGGGAAAGCATGTGGGAAACAGCGATTTTACCGCATCAGAAATTAAAGTTTCGGCAACGCTGCCAGCACCTTCCTGTTCGCCTTCGTAAACCAACTCAATCTTACCTGTGATAGAAGGAATTACTCCTGTGAAGTCACTTAATCGTACCGATGTTTTCCTTTCCCCTGACAAGGCAATTCTTCGTTCCGCTGTGCTCAATAGATTTTCAAAAGCAGTGATGCTCATTCTCGCACTAACTCCACTTTTTGCATCAACATACTCACTCTTTCTGGCCTCAAAGCTAATTTGTTCCAGAACATCCATAGCCACCTCGGGCACATGCACGGTGTCAGATTGTCTTTCATCCAATTTAGCCTCTTGCAAGGTGATTTTCTTGGCTACTTCAAGATTTTCAGGATAGTGTGTCAAGATTTGGGAACCTATCCGATCCTTTAATGGAGTAACAATGCTACCTCGATTTGTATAATCTTCTGGATTAGCGGTAAATACAAACTGTAAATCCAAAGAAAGACGAAGTTTAAATCCCCTGATCTGAATATCCCCTTCTTGGAGAATATTGAACAAGGCCACCTGTATCCTGGCTTGTAAATCTGGTAGCTCATTAATTACAAATATGGAACGATTGGCCCTTGGAATCATACCAAAATGAATGACACGGTCATCGGCGTACGAAAGTTTTAAATTTGCCGCTTTGATGGGGTCAATATCACCAATTAAGTCGGCTACCGTTACATCGGGAGTGGCCAATTTTTCATAGAAACGCTCATCCCGATGCAACCAAGCAACAGGGGTTTCGTCTCCTTTTTCTTTAATCAATTCAACTGCATATCTTGAAATGGGCCTCAAAGGGTCATCGTGGACCTCAGAGCCTTCAACAACAGGAATCCATTCGTCCAAAAGTTGCACCATTAAACGCGCCAAACGGGTTTTTGCCTGGCCCCTAAGTCCCAACAAATTAATATTATGTCGGGAAAGAATTGCCCTTTCCAATTCTGGAATCACGGAGTTTTCATAACCCCACACCCCATGGAACGTTGACTCTCCCCTACTGATTTTACCTAAGAGGTTTTGTCGTAATTCGTCCTTGATACTTTTATACTCATAACCCGAGGCCCTTAATTGCCCTAAGGTCTTGATATTGTTATACTCTTGTTTTGACATGTATTTTGACTATCATTTAATTCTTTTTCTTCTGTTTTGTTCGTAATCCTCAAAAATCATTTCACCCAATCCCTTTAACCCTGTGTAAAATGCCTTTCCTTTATTCGCTTGTGTAAATTCGCGCACAAACTGCATTAAATAGGGGTCCTCGGCTATCATAAAGGTGGTAATGGGAATATGCAGTTTTCGAGCTTGCTGTGCCATGGCATAACACTTTTCCACAATATAGTCATCCAGTCCAACACTGTTCTTATAATAATCCCCATTGGGCAATCTTAGACAGGAGGGCTTTCCATCGGTAATCATAAAAATTTGCTTGTTGGTATTGCGCTTCCGGCGCAACATGTCCATAGCCAATTGAAGTCCCGCAACCGTATTGGTATGGTAAGGTCCAACCTTAAGATAGGGAAGTTCCTTTATGGCGATGGGCCAGGCATCATTTCCAAAAACGATGATATAAAGGGTGTCCTTGGGGAAACGGGTAGTGATGTATTCACTAAGGGCCATAGCCACCTTTTTGGCCGGGGTAATCCGGTCTTCTCCATAAAGTATCATGGAGTGGCTGATGTCAATCATCAACACCGTACTCATTT
>JBCCUY010000158.1:0-7721 GCA_039196145.1 Bacteroidota bacterium | reverse complement strand
TTTGTACGAACAAATCCTTGCCAGCGAAAGTAACCTGGCCCTAAAGCAAAACGACCTTCGCTCCACCAAACTTACCTTCGACTCAAGACAGGTGGAAGGAAAGCGATCCCTGGCCACCGCCGAATATGATCTGCAACGTTTAAAGCGAAACTACGAGCAGAACGAAGCACTCTATAACGATGAGCTTATTTCCAAAGAAGCCTATTTGTTGTCCAAGGAAAACTATGAGCTTTCCAAGCGCCAGTACGATATTGTAAAGTTGCAAACGGAGCAGGACGATGAACTTCGTAGAACCTCTTTGACCAGCTTGGATGGCGACCTTCAGCGCATGCGCCAAACACTGTCAATGGTCTACGAACGTTTGGACCATCTTAATGTGCGCGCGCCCGCCGATGGCCAGCTTGGTTTTTTGGATGCGGAAATTGGACAGAACATACAACAAGGCGAACGCATAGGACAGGTCAATGTGCTTACCGACTTTAAGATTGAAGCCGAAATTGATGAGCACTATATTGATCGTGTCAAAAGGGAACTGCAAGCCTCCTTGGAGCGAAACGGCAATGAATATGGTCTTCGATTGCGCAAGGTATATCCAGAGGTAAGGAATGGAAGGTTTAAAGTGGACCTTGTCTTTACTGGTGAAAAGCCTGAAACCATCAGAGCCGGACAGAGCTATAACATTAGGCTTCAACTCGGGGCTTCCAGCGATGCACTTTTGTTGCCCAAAGGAGGATTTTTCCAAAGCACGGGCGGACAATGGGTCTTTGTAGTGAACACGGACGAAAGTGAAGCCCTAAAACGGAACATCCGGATCGGAAAACAGAATTCAAGATATTTTGAAGTGCTGGACGGCCTTCAACCTGGGGAACAGGTAATTACAAGTAACTATGACAGTTTTGGAACTGCCGAAAGAATCGTATTAAAATAAAATTCAATCAAAAAATGAAAAAGCTATTATTATATGGATGCGTGCTACTGAGTAGTGCCGCCATAGCGAACCAAAAGCATTATAACGCTCCTTTGACGGACCTAAATGAAATTGTGTTTATTGAGGATGAGGACCTGGATCTCGGTTTTGACACCGCTGATTACCTTCCTAAGGACTTTGACCCCCATAAGGTTTATGTGGATTTAATGTCGATTCCATACATCGAGGAAGAAAAGGATTGTGTGCTAAAGTTTGACAGTGCCCAATATCTCCCAGAAGGGTTTGATGCCTATTCTGATGTAGTAGGTATTCCTTCCATCAATTATATAGAGGATGATAGGATTGACCTGGGCTTTGACACCTCTGAATATCTTCCGGAAGGCTTTGATCCTTATGAAGCGTACTTCAGCCTAGACTGGATTCCCTATATCGAAGATGAGGAAGAGCTGGAATTGCATTTATCCATTTCCATCCTAAAACCAAGAACAAAACTAACTGCTAAATAATAATCGAAAAATGATACAGATAGAAAATCTAAAAAAGAGCTTTAGAACTGAAGAGGTAGAGACCTTGGCCCTTAACGGTGTTGACCTAACGGTTGCCGAAGGTGAATTTGTTGCCATCATGGGGCCTTCGGGATGCGGAAAGTCCACCTTGCTCAACATTATTGGTATGCTGGATAATCCTACCGAGGGCAGTTACCAATTTGCCGGGCATCAGGTTGGCGGACTCAAGGAAAGCCAACGCACCCAGCTGCGCAAGGGAAACCTTGGTTTTGTTTTCCAAAGTTTCAATCTCATTGATGAGCTTACCGTCTACGAAAATGTAGAGCTTCCCTTGATCTATCTGAAAATGAACAAGGCCGAAAGAAGGGAAAAAGTAAAAAAAGTCTTGGAGCGCATGAAAATTGCACACCGGGAAAAACACTTCCCACAACAGCTTTCTGGAGGACAACAACAAAGAGTCGCTATTGCCCGTGCCGTTGTGACCAATCCAAAATTGATCTTAGCGGATGAGCCCACGGGTAATTTGGACTCTAAAAATGGAATTGAGGTTATGAACCTATTGACGGAACTGAATCAGGAGGGGACAACCATTGTAATGGTGACCCACTCTGACCGGGATTCTCACTACGCCCACAGGGTCATTAACCTTTTCGATGGTCAAATCGTGACCCAAAGTCAAAACAAACCCATGGGTGCAATGGCTTAACGAGAGGGAGTTTATTCATCAGTCACAACAATCAAAAAACAATCAAATGTTTAAGAACTATCTAAAAATTGCCTGGAGGAACCTTATCAAAAGAAAGGTGTTCACTGCCATTAATATCCTGGGATTGGCCCTAGGTTTTGGAAGCAGTATCTTGATTTATCTGTTCTTAAGCTATCACCTTTCTTTTGATAATTTCCATAGAAACACCGACCGTATTTATAGGATGGTCACAGAGGAACATCGAGATTATGTGGAATATGATCCCAGTGTTCCTCCCGCCTTCGCCAAAACTTTTTTGAATGATTACGATTATGCTGAAAAGGTGGCCAAAATTGTAGAGTACGATGGCCTCGTAGTGGATGCCAAAAAGGATGGGGTTCTCAGTAAGTTTAAACAGGATATTGTTTTTGCAGAAGAGGATTTCTTCAAGATTTTTAACTATCCATTGGTCAATGGCAGTAATGAAATTTCATTGTCAGCCCCAAATACAGCAGTGATAACCGAATCTGCGGCTCGAAAGATGTTTGGCAGAACCGACATTGAAGGTGAAAGTTTCATACTTGAAAATGACAAAACCATAGAGATTACCGGGGTAATCAAAGATCTGCCAAAAACCTCTTTTTTACAGACCGAGGTATTTGTATCCTTTGACAACATCAAGGATTTCTTTGAGTTTGCCGGTTCTGAAAGCTGGAATGGCATCACCACCAATCTTAAATGCTTTGCCCTCCTACATCCAAATCAGGATATCGCGGGTATAGAAGAAGCTTTGACCGAGCTGCCCAAAATGCACAGAGCAAAAAGCAAGAACAAGCATGTGTACAAACTTCAACCGCTATCCACTATGCACCTCGATGCTACCTATGGAGGGTTGGACCCAACCCTGCTTTGGGTTTTTGGAATCATTGGCCTGTTCTTGATCATTATCGCATCGATCAATTTTATCAATATCTCAACCGCCCAAGCCTTTTACCGATCCAAGGAAATTGGAGTTCGCAAAGTACTGGGAAGCATCAAAAAGCATTTGTTCTGGCAGTTCCTTTC
Source organism: Bacteroidota bacterium (assembly GCA_039196145.1). Classification (GTDB taxonomy): domain Bacteria; phylum Bacteroidota; class Bacteroidia; order Flavobacteriales; family Flavobacteriaceae; genus Flagellimonas. Next base: position 4,537 of record JBCCUY010000158.1, on the reverse strand, counting down.
GGAAACCTTTGTCATCGGATTATTTGCCTTATTTCTTGGGGTGGGTTTTGCGCTTCTATTTATCCCCGCATTTAATGAGCTCTTTCAGATAAAATTGGCGGCTTCGGACCTTTTGAACCTTAAGTTTATTGCCTTTTTATCGTTGGTCTTGATAACCGTTTCCTTCCTTTCTGGCAGTTATCCGGGTATCCTATTGTCCCGCATTGTGCCGGTTCTGGCCCTAAAAGGAAAACTAGACCATAACGATACGGGAGGTGCAACTACAAGACGGGTCTTGGTGGTGGCCCAATTTGCCATTTCCATAACCTTAATAGCTGCCACCCTGATTATTTCAAGGCAAATAGATTATGCCATTAATACCGATTTGGGTTTTGATAAGGACTTCGTGGTCATGGTGGACATCCCTACGGATATGGAACCAGTTCCGCTAAAAGCACTAAAGGAAAGACTGGGCCAAATCCCCGGTGTTGAAAATGTGTCAGCTTGTTTAAGCAGCCCAGGTGCAGCTAGCAGTAATTGGGGCACCAGTGTAAAATATAATAATAGGGGCGAGCATGAAGAATTTAGCATAGAAATCAAGGCAGGAGATCAGAACTACCTAAAAACCTTTGATATTCCCTTGGTGGCCGGCCGCAATTTCTTTGAGAATGATTCCCTTATCGAGGTGTTGGTGAATGAAAGGCTTGGTCAAAAATTGGGCTTGGAATCACCAGAGGAGATGGTAGGTAAAAAACTTCAGGTCAGTGGGGATATCAATGTCAACATTGTTGGTGTAGTTGAAGATTTTCATGATACGGACTTTACCCAAGAGATCAATCCTGTGTTTATTGGGGCCAAAAATTCCTGGTTCTCAGAATTGGCCATTAAAATCGCTAGCACCAACACGGCAAGAACATTGGAACAAATTGGCACAGAATGGAAATCTGCATTTTCAGAATATATATACGAGTACCGCTTTTTGGATGAACGCGTGGCCGAGCAATACGAAACAGAGCAGCGTTATTTAAGTTTGTCCAAAGTATTCTCCGTGCTGGCCATTATCATTGGATGTCTTGGGCTTTACGGATTGATTCTCTTTTTTGTTGGGCAACGTACCAAGGAAATCGGAATTAGAAAAGTGCTCGGCAGCAACGTTAGTGACATCTTGACCTTGTTCACTGCCGACTTTTTCAAACTGATCATTGTTGCAGGCGCTTTTGCCACGCCCATTGCTTGGTACCTTATGGAGCAGTGGCTTCAAGGGTACGCCTACCGAACCGAGATACACTGGTGGATATTTGCTTTTGCCATGCTTTCCATTATGATCATCACCCTAATAACCATTAGCTATCAAACCCTTAAAGTGGCCTTGGCAAGCCCGGTAAAGAGCCTTCGAACCGAATAGCATCAAAAAACGAAACCTATGTTCAAGAACCATTTTAAAATAGCTTGGCGGAACCTAACCAAAAGGAAAGTCTTTACGGCCATCAATATTTTGGGTCTGGCCATTGGGTTTGGTAGTAGTATTCTTATTTACCTGTTCTTAAATTACCATCTTTCATTTGACAAGTTCCACAAGAATGCGGATAGAATCTATAGAGTAGTCACAGAGTAGCATGCGGACATCTTAACGTATGAGCCATCCGTTCCCCCTGCATTTGCCAAGGAATTTCGCGAAAACTATGCCTATGCGGAAAAAGTGGCCAAAATAAATACATGGGAAGGAAACCTCGTTAGTGTTGATCAAGGGAATCAGGTAATACAACTAAAGGAAGATGCTGTTTTTGCGGAACCGGATTTCTTTGATATCATGCATTTTCCTTTAGTCAAGTCCATGGGATCCAGAACTTTGGATGAGCCCAATACCGCTTATGTGAGTGAAAGCACTGCCAAAAGATGGTTTGGGGACAATGATCCCCTTGGAAAAACCTTTGTTTTGGACAATAGGGAAACCATTGAGGTGATAGGTGTATTGGAAGATTTACCAAAAACATCCATGGTAAACGAAGGCCTGTTCATTTCTTTTAAAACTTTGATTGCCCTAGAGGACTATGCTGCTTTGGAAACATGGAACGGCATGACCTCGGATTTACAGTGTTTGGTACTTCTAAAGCCCAACCAAGATATAGCCCACATTGAAAGCACTTTGTTGGAACTTCCAGAAAAGCATAGAAAAGGCTTTGCAAACAAGCATGTCTATAAGCTGCAGCCCTTGGCGGATATTCATCTAAATCCAGATTATTGGGGAATGGACCCAACATTGCTCTGGGTTTTCGGGGTCATAGGTTTATTCTTGATTCTTATAGGGAGCATCAACTTTATAAACATCTCCACCGCACAGGCGTTTACGCGCTCTCGTGAAATAGGTGTGCGCAAAGTACTGGGAAGTTTTAGGCGCCATCTTTTCCTTCAGTTCTTATCCGAGACTTTTATCATCGGGCTTTTTGCAGCACTACTTGGAATTTGTTTGGCCGTGGCTCTGCTGCCACAATTTAATGGGCTTTTTCAAATAGAAATTACTCTTAGCGATTTATTGGGTTGGCGTGTCTTTGCGTTTCTCTTGGCGATTCTGGTTCTGGTATCATTCCTTTCAGGAAGTTATCCTGGCCTTCTTATGTCGAGAATTGTCCCTGTTCTCGCTTTAAAAGGAAAGCTTAGCCAAAAAGATACGGGTGGAACAACGACCCGCAAGATATTGGTTGTGGCCCAATTTGCCATTTCCATCGCCTTGATAGCAGCAACCGTCATTATTTCAAGACAAATGGACCATGCCATAAACTCGGATTTGGGCTTTGATACCGAATCCATTGTAATGGTGGATATCCCTACGGTCACCGAACCTATCAAGATCAAAACCCTAAAAGAACGGTTTGAAAAAATTGCAGGGGCGCAACAGGCCTCAGCCTGTCTTAGTAGTCCTGGGGCCGCCAAGAGCAACTGGACCACAAGTGTTCGATACCACAACAACCCAAAAAATGAAGCCTTCAACATCAATTACAAGATGGGGGATATTGATTATTTGACCGTTTTTGGAATGGACTTACTGGCAGGCCGAAATTATTTTGAAAGCGATAGCATTTCAGAAGTATTGGTCAATAAAAGATTTGGCGAAAAACTTGGCATCCATGATCCCCAAGAAATGATCGGCAAAAAATTCCAAGCCAATGGCGGCTATGTCCAAGGCACCATAGTAGGTGTGGTGGATAGCTTTCATGATGCGGATTTTAAACAAGAAATTAGCGCTGCATTCATCGTACAAAAGCCTAGTTCTTACAACGAGATTGCGATAAAAATAAGCCCACAAAATGTGGAAAATACTTTAAGTCATATTGAAACGGTCTGGTCCGAAGCGTTTCCTGGATATGTGTATGAATATCGATTCATGAATGAAAGGGTTGCCGAGCAATACGAAACCGAGCAGCGCTATCTTTCCCTTTCCAAAGTGTTCTCTGGCCTTGCCATTTCAATTGGATGCCTAGGACTGTACGGATTGATCTTATTTTTTGTGGGCCATCGTACCCGGGAAATTGGGATTAGAAAAGTACTGGGGAGCAGTGTTGCCAAAATTTTAGCCTTGTTCACTGCAGATTTTTTCAAGCTTATTTTGATTGCGGGTGTTTTGGCCACACCAATGGCCTGGTACTTTATGGAGCAGTGGCTCCAAGGGTATACCTATCGTACGGAGATTCATTGGTGGATTTTCGTCATTGCGATTATTTCAACCCTGTTCATAACCTTGGTTACCATCAGTTATCAAACTTTTAAAATAGCATTGTCCAGTCCGGTGAAAAGCCTTCGGACCGAATAAAATATCAAAAACGAACGATCATGTTTAAAAACCACATTAAAATAGCCTGGAGGAGCCTTAAAAAATCGCCCTTCTTCACTTTCCTCAATCTATTTGGATTGGCCATAGGCATTGCTGGAGGACTTCTTATATCTCTTTACATATATGACGAACTTAGCTATGACACCATGTTTGCCGATGCAGATCGGATACATCGAATAAATTCCGACATTAAATTTGGTGGGGAAGATCGCAAATTCGCCGTTTCACCGGCACCCATCGCAGAGGCCATTGAAAATGATTTTTCGGAAGTGGAGCTCACCACCCGATTCAGGACCCGTGGCAGTGCCCTTCTGAAACGCACGGGAACCGAAGTGAACGTAAAAGAACTGCAATCCACTTTTGTGGACTCCACATTTTTTAAAATGTTCGGGGTGCGATTACTAGTGGGCGATCAGAAAACAGCTCTGACCTCGCCTAACACAGTAGTGCTTACCAAATCCGCAGCGGAAAAGCATTTCAACATCAATGATGCCTTGGGACAAACCCTGGAGATGAACAACAGTAAAACCTTTACGGTTACCGGGGTTATTGATGACTTTCCTAAAAACTCATTCCTACGGAATCATACCGTGTTCATGGCGATGGCCGGTTTTGAGGACTCCAGAATTGTAAACTGGGGAAGCAACAACTATCAAACCTTTATTAAACTTATTCCATCGGCCAATGTCAAAGATATGCAAGAGCCTCTGCTCGACTTCTTGGGCAAGT
>JBCCUY010000157.1:0-7749 GCA_039196145.1 Bacteroidota bacterium | reverse complement strand
TTTTAAAAATTTCATAGCAATTTTCACTAGTAAAACAACTAGCTTCTAAAATACCCTACCTATATTTTATTGTTTTTTGAAAAAAAACGCTCCTAATCGACAAAAAGAGCAGTTAAGTTTCTGTTTTTGTGAAGTTTACAGAAATAAAAAAATTAAATTTAATCTGCTAAAACCAAGAATTGACCTGCAAATGGGTCCAAGTTTTGCATCAATTTGGGAATAAGTTGGTCCCCAAACTCAAGATAAAGCTCCGAAAAATTAAGCTGTCGTTCCTGCAGCGATTGATTTGGAAACAAGGTATTCTGGATATCCGTTATCCTAATTACATGGTCTTTGAGCTTTCGCTTCTGGGCCAACAATAGTCGCTTTTCCAAGGCATCCAAACCCTTTTTCTGTTTTACTTCCTGGGCTTTGACCGCACCCAGGAAAGTGGCATCAGTTTGCTCGGCCAATTCGTACATTCCCCGGAACTGCTCTTCCAGATGTTTTTTCTGTTCCGAAAAGTCTATGTTGATATTGGAGATTTCCCTAACCCTTTTGTTGATAAAACTATGCTGTTTTAAGAATAGGTCACTTGTTTTCAGCTCCAGCTTTTCCAATTTCGATTTTTGCTTTTTGGTCATGACCAAGGCGGAATTCCGAAGCAAAAGCATAGGAAAGGTTACCTCCATTGCCTCAAAATAGGATTTGAGTTCCAACCAATAGGCTAACTCCCCTCCGCCTCCAATGTAACAAAGATTGGGAAGAATTACTTCTTGATATAGTGGCCTCGCTATGACGTTAGGTGAAAATCGTTCTGGAAATTCATCCAGCTCCTTTTCCAATTCTTGATGAGAAAATTTGATGTCGGTCCCGACCACCTCATAATGGTCGTTCTTTTTTTGAAGCCTTTCACGCAGTCCATCCCTTAGATAGAAATAGTTGATTTCCCTAGGGTTGACTTGGATTTTATAGCCCTTGTCTTTTTCCTCCAGCTGTTGGATGGATTTGGCAACCTCCTCATAAGGCAACTGTTCAAAGATGTCTTGCCTGGCATAAGGAAGCAATAGCTGTTTTAATCCAGCATCATCACCATCCACAATGACCAATCCATAATCCCCAAAAAGTGCATTGGCCAAATAGCGTGTTGCATCGGCCAAATTGGAATGCTTTAAATAGGATTCTGAAAACAACTCTTGGAGATACTCAGCATTTTTGGCGCTTCCTAGACCCGCGGCAAAAGTCTCAAACAAAGGGTCAAGACCATTTGTATTCAAATGGCCGACAGCACCAGAGGCTTCGCGGTTCCACTGAACCTTTTGACCTTTGAAATTAAAATAATTAATCTCATCAAAATCATGATCCTCCGTGGCCATCCAATACACTGGGACAAAATCGTAATTTGGGTACTTTTCTTTTAGTTGCTTTGTGAGATTGATGGTTGACACAATCTTGTATAGAAAGTATAGAGGACCCGTAAAAAGGTTCAATTGATGTCCGGTAACAACCGTAAAGGTCGCATCAGATTTTAGAAGTTCTAGATTATCTTTTGTCGCCGCGGACGTTTTATAATCTTTATATTGAGCCTGTAACCGGTCAACCAAAACCATCCTATTGGCCTTTGGATAGTTGTTGGCCTTATCCTGAATTTGCTCTTTAAAATTTTGAATTTGGGGGAATCGGTTGAAAAAAGGTTCTAGGTTTTCTTTTTGATCCAGATAATCGCAAATCAATTTGGAAAAATAACCCGTTTCCTTAAAAGGTATACACTCTACTTCCATTAAAGCTCAAAATGAGGTGCTAAAGATAATTCTCTTCTTTTTTTCTCATCCTAAAAATAAGTTAATTACGCATACCATATCCTACGTTTCAAAAATGGCTATTCTGTAATTTATTGTTAGATTTGATTCGAACTAACAGCATCTTACATGACAAGACTTTTATTCTCGATTTTTGTTTTCTCCACTGTTTTTATTTCCGCACAAAATTTAAAATCGCCCTCCGAGTTCTTGGGTTACGAACTTGGCTCTGAATTTACACGGCATCATGAGGTCGTAGATTATTACGAATATGTAGCGGAGACCATGCCGAACATGGTGAAATTGACCACCTATGGCCAGACCAATGAAAGAAGACCCTTATTATTGGCCTATGTATCTTCTGCTGATAATATTACCAATTTGGAAAACATTCGCCAAGAACATCTAAAGGATACCCAAGGAGATGGTGGCAGTGCTTCAAAAGCAATTGTCTGGTTAAGCTACAATGTGCATGGTAACGAAAGTGCAGGTACGGAAGCTTCCTTGCAAACCCTTTATGAGCTATTGACCTCAAAACACAGTTATTTGGACAATGCGGTTGTCATCATGGATCCTTGTATAAATCCGGATGGAAGGGACCGCTATAGCAATTGGTACAACCAGTACAAAAACCAACCTTATGAGGTAGATCCAAACAGCAAGGAACACAATGAGGGCTGGTGGAGTGGCAGAAGCAATCACTATATGTTCGATTTAAATCGGGATTGGGCCTGGTTGACACAGGTAGAAAGCCAGCAACGTCTAAAAGTATATAACAAATGGTTGCCCCACGTACATGTGGATTTTCATGAGCAAGGTGTGGACAATCCCTATTATTTTGCCCCAGCGGCCGAACCTTACCATGAAGTAATCACTGATTTCCAGCGAGACTTTCAGGTAACCCTTGGTAAAAATCACGCTAAATATTTTGACGCCAATGGTTGGTTCTATTTCACCAAAGAAATTTTTGACCTTTTCTATCCTAGTTATGGTGACACTTATCCTACCTATAATGGTGCTATAGGAATGACCTACGAACAAGGGGGAAGTGGCCGTGGAGGTTTGGGTATTATCACACGGATTGGGGATACCCTTACTTTAAAGGACCGTCTTACCCATCATCATACCACAGGGCTTTCCACGGTGGAAGTCTCATCAAACAACTCGGAAAAACTGAATTCCGAATTCAGAAAGTTCTATAAAAACCAAAACTTTAAATACAAAAGCTATGTCTTAAGCGGAGATCAAGACAAAATAGATGCATTAAAGACACTGTTGGGCAAGCACGATATTGATTATGGAACTCCGACGGTAAATTCGGTAAAGGGTTTCAACTATCAAACGGGAACAAACGGCAGTATGTCCGTGCCTAAAAACAGTCTCGTGGTTTCCACTGACCAAACCAAGGGCACCTTGGTCAAAGTGTTGTTTGAACCAAAGGCAAAATTAAGCGATTCCCTTACCTATGATATTACGGCATGGTCGCTGCCTTATGCCTACGGACTCAACGCAGTTGCCACCACAACCCTGGTTTCAGGTCAAAAAAGTGAAACAGAGTCACCCAGCAACACTATCAATGGTGATACCTATGCTTACATTTCTGATTGGGACAGCATGCAAGACGCGCGTTTTTTGGCAGCCCTGCTCAAAGCCGGTATTCGTGTAAGAAAGGCCGACCATCCTTTTTCCATACAGGGAAAGTCGTTCTCAAGGGGCAGTCTGATCATCACCAAAGGCGATAACCAAAACAAACCCGATTTTACGGTAGAACTATCCAAACTAAGCCAGGAATTTGGGCAGGAGTTAACCCCATCCAATACAGGCTATGTGGACTCAGGAAAGGACTTTGGGTCCGCCTATGTACAAATGATTACCAAACCAAAAATCGCCGTTCTTTCTGGGGGACCAACCTCTACTCTCCGCTTCGGGGAGATTTGGCACTTTTTTGAACAACAATTACACTATCCTGTCACCGTTATTGATTATGAATATGCAGATAAGGTTAATTTAAAAGATTATCATATCCTCATATTACCTAGTGGAAACTATGCAACACATTTCGGGGAAAAGCAATTGGAAAAATTGAAAAATTGGGTAAGGGACGGAGGCAAGCTTATTGCCATGGGAGGTTCCATAAATGGTATTGATGGCGAAAAGGGGTTCGGCATCCAAAAAAAGAAGCAAGAAGAGGATTCCACGGCAAACCAACCCAAACCGCATAAAAACTCGCAACGGGAGCGTATAAAAAATGCCATTACTGGAGCGATATTCAAGGCTAAAGTGGACTATTCCCATCCATTGGCTTATGGCTATGGCAATACCTATTTTACGCTTAAACTTGGTAATGCCGGCTATGAATACCTATCCAACGGAAATGCAGTTTACCTTGAAGGTGAAAACCCTAAACCGGTATCCGGATTTGCGGGTATTGATGCCATCAAAATGGTAGGCAACTCTTTGCTATTTGGAGCCGAAAAAGTAGGTCAGGGCAATGTCGTGTATATGGTGGACAATCCGCTTTTCCGTGGATTTTGGGAAAATGGAAAACTCTTTTTTGCCAATGCCTTGTTTATGGTAAACTAGTCCTCAATCACTAATTAGCACAAAAGTCTTTTTGCCTACAGCGAGAGACATCCTTTTTGTAGACGCTAGCTATTTTGGCGAAAAGAAAACGCATGCGCAATTGTTTTTGGGTGCTCCTGCTAGCATCTTGTTGTTCCTTGGGCTGGACACAAAATATACAGACCTCAGCTGAAAATGTAGCTAATTTTTTTAATGCCCTAAAGAAAAATGACTTAGATGCGGTCAAAGGATTCCCCGCCCGTCTAACAAATGTCAAAGATTCAACCGGATACTATCCCATCTCCATTGCCATTCGACAAAAGCAAACAAAACTTCTAAAGGCGCTGTTGGAAATGGGCGCCAATCCCAATCTTATCAACGGTGACCTTCTGAAAACCAATGCTTTAATGCAATGCAGCAATGTCAACAGTGTTGCGATGGCCCGATTGCTTTTAGAGGTAGGCGCAGATGTGAACAGTATCGACAAAAACGGGGACCCGGTAATTCACTGGTCCGCATATTATGGTCAAACCCAGCTTACTAAACTTTTTCTAGATCATGGCGCAAAAACCAACTTGAAAAGTATCCATGCCGATGGTGTATTGCAAGTGGCCCTAAAAGAATGGAAATCGGAAATAGTGGCTCTACTTCTAGAACACGGGGTAACAGCTGTGGCATTGAACCCGAAAAAACAAAAATTGGTGGAAGCTGTCAAATTGAACCAACCGACCGTTCTAAATCAAACATTGTCCGAGCTAAATGCGAATAGCACTGACGCCTCGGGAACACCATTATTGGTAATTGCCTCCGAGCTGGGTACTTTGAAAGTGGTAAAATTATTATTGTCGAAGGGAGCAGATGTAAATGCTATGAATCCCGCAGGGCATACGGCATTGAATCGCGCCATTTATTTTGGACGGCCTGAGGTTATCAACTATCTTTTGGCGCAGGGGGCGGATGTAAATCGTACCGATAGCAGATTCGTGTTACCGCCGCTAATCGCGGCCGCCATTAAAAATGATGTAACTACTGGACTGAGGCTTATAAAAATGGGAGCAAACATCAATGTAACAGATAAAATCAATACATTCTCACCGCTCATCTGGGCCATCATTTATGACCATGTGGAGTTTGTGGAAATGTTGTCATCCTTCAAGCCCAAATTGGACATAATAACCACCTACGGAACCACCGCCACAGAGATGACCCAAAACCCAAAAATTCTAGAACTACTGCAACCAAAAAACTGAATTATCCCTCCCCTTGGATCTTGCTTCATTTTGTATCTCCCTACACAAAGAGACATCAAAATTTCATGTAAGTGTATCTTTGGAACACAACTCTTAACAATGGCTTGGCACATTATCCTTTTTCTCTTTTTCGTTGCTATAGGAACCGGAATAGGCTTGTTATTTTTCCTGAAAAAAAGGGGAAACAAGTTTGCCAATATCCTATTGGGGACATACACCCTACTTTTCTCCTACGAACTACTCTATAACTGTTTGAAATGGTCCAATAAGTTGGGAGAGACCGAATTTGTGCACCTAACCAATACGCATTTTCCCTTATGGATTACCTATGGCCCTCTCGTCTATATATTTTGCAGAAGTGTGCTGGTAAAACCAGGATTTAAGATGTCGGATATACTGTTCCTTGTTCCAATTGTAGTGCTCATACTATTAAATGCTCCCTTCTATTTTTTGGGTACTGATGCGAAACTGGAAGTGCTTCAAAAAGGCTCTTTTGGACAACATACCTGGATGCCCGTTGGAAGTATCTGGGTCGTTATTGCTATGATGTTTTTTTATGGTTTCCTAACCTTTCGTCATTTTGGTCCACACAAGAATCCAGGGTTTCGCCAAAACAAATGGTTGAAATGGTTTGTAGGGTCCTATTTTGGTTTTGCCGTTGCTTTTTCTGCCTATATTTTTTTGACGCGATTCAATCTCATGAATCCGGCCTACGACTATTTTGTAGATATCATTATTGTTGGTTTTATTGGAATACTGAGCTTCTTTGGATTTGTACAACCGGAAATCTTTGCAGGAAAGGCTCTGAAGGAAGTAATTCCCTTTATAAAGTACAGAAAAACAGGCCTGTCCAAGTCCTTATCCTTGGAAATGAGGGACAAACTACAACGCATTATGGTGTCGGAAGAACCCTATTTGGAGAGCACCCTGCGTTTGGATGATCTGGCCAAAAAACTCAATCTTTCAAGAAACCATACTTCCCAAATTATCAACCAGCATTTTAATCTTTCCTTCTTCGATTTTATAAACAAATACCGGGTTGAAGCGGCCAAAAAGTTGCTGACCCAAACAGAAGAAAAGGCCACCATCGCCCAAATTGCGTATGATGTTGGTTTTAACAACCGCGCCTCCTTTTACAAAGCCTTTAAAAAGTTTGAGAAGCAGAATCCCACCCAATACATGAACCCCAAGCGAGCATCTTAACCTAAAATTGGTAAAGGTTTACACAAAGAGACAACTTTGCCACATCCTCATTTTACATTTATGGAAAGTATTGTCTGTAATGAATTGGGTAAAATATTGGTGCATACTGCTGTCTTCGCTTGTGCTATCCTGTGCAAAAAGAGAAAAGACCGAAAGAAATCCTTTATTGGGTTCTTGGGCCATTGAAAAGGTTGAATGGATTTCCAACGACACTATCGTAAGTAGAATTCCGGCACAAAAAGGGATTTTCTTGGTAACTCCGGACCGTTACAGTATTTGCTGGACTCCTCTGGAACGTGAACGAACTCCATTTCAAAATTTAAGCAATCCTACCGAGAATGAAGTTTTGGAAGGGTTTGGTTCCATAGTCTTCAATACGGGCGGTTACATTAATTCCGACTCTACAATCATTACCATGGCCCACATGGCCAAAGTACCCGGTTTTGAGGGAGGAAAGCAATTCTATCATTATCAACGTACCGGAAATAGGTTAACCCTGAAACTTTTTGATGAAACTTATCCCGATGGAAAAAAACCAGATTGGCTTGGAACTTGGCAGACGCAATTTAGTCTTGTACGAATATCAAATTCTGCAACTGACTGAAATCCGACACCCTATACAAAACTTAGATTCAATTATATCGTTAAAAATCATTAATTTAGAGTAGTAGTTTTTTAATCAAAAACCGCAGTAAACATGGATGAAAATTGTAGAAGAATTCAGAAAAAGACCTTAACGGCAGCTTTGACCCTAATATGTTTTATAGCTTTTGGAACCAAGAATTCCCTTGCTTTCCAAGATCAAGAAACAGAATCCAATTTTAAACAGTACAAGGGGGAAATTGTTGATGCTTCCTCCAAAAAACCTTTGGTATTCGCAACCCTTTCGTTGGAGGGAACAAATATTAGCACCATTACCAATACCGAGGGTAATTTTATTCTTAAAATTCCTTCGG
>JBCCUY010000156.1:0-7759 GCA_039196145.1 Bacteroidota bacterium | reverse complement strand
ATCCAACTCAGGTCTCTTTATTTCATGAATATTGATTTGAACCTCTTTGTTGGTGATTTTCTTAAGCTCTTCTTTAAGCTTATCCACCTCTTGTCCACCTTTACCAATAATAATCCCAGGTCTTGCCGTGGTAATGGTGATGGTAATCAGTTTTAAGGTTCTCTCAATAATTACCCTTGAAACGCTGGCCTTGGCCAAACGCGCATGGATATATTTTCTAATTTTATCATCCTCAGCCAGCTTATCGCCGTAATCGTTACCGCCGTACCAGTTGGATTCCCATCCTCTGATTATTCCTAAGCGATTTCCTATCGGATTGGTCTTCTGTCCCATATTATACTCTAGCTTTGAACGTTGTTATTGGATTCCAAGATCATGGTCACATGGTTGGAACGTTTTCTAATTCTGTGTGCTCTACCTTGTGGGGCAGGACGTAGTCTTTTTAACATGGTTCCACCATCCACACGGATTTCCTTGATATAAAGGTCAGCATCCTCAATGCTTGCATCCTCATTTTTGGCTTCCCAGTTGGCAATTGCTGAAAGCAATAATTTTTCCAACTTCCTAGAAGCTTCTTTTGGGTTGAACCTTAAAATAGCCAAAGCCATTTCAATTTGCTTTCCTCGTACCAAATCAGCGACCAATCGCATTTTTCTTGGTGAGGTTGGGCAATTGTTCAACTTGGCAATAGCAAGCTGCTTCTTTTCTTCCTTAAGCCTTTCGGCCATTTGTCTTTTACGAACTCCCATAGCTTACTTACTTTTTACCTTTGTTTTTAGCTCCTGCATGACCCCTAAATGATCTTGTAGGTGAAAATTCCCCAAGCTTGTGACCCACCATGTTTTCAGTAACATATACAGGGACAAACTGTCTTCCGTTGTGTACTGCGATGGTCTGACCCACGAAATCTGGAGTTATCATTGAGGCTCTTGACCATGTTTTGATAACCGATTTCTTACCTGATTCTATATTCGCCTGAACTTTCTTTTCCAGACTGTGATGAACGTAAGGTCCTTTTTTTAATGAACGTGCCATTTACTTTTTCTTTTATTTCTTTCTACGTTCTATGATATATCTATTGGTATCCTTGGTCTTGGAACGTGTTCTGAATCCTTTTGCAGGGATTCCGTTCTTAGACCTTGGGTGACCTCCTGAAGCTCTACCTTCACCACCACCCATTGGATGATCAACTGGGTTCATAGCTACTGGTCTAGTTCTTGGTCTTCTACCCAACCATCTGCTTCTACCGGCCTTACCAGACACCAACAATTGGTGGTCGGAGTTGGATACTGCACCCACAGTTGCCAAACAGTTGGCCAAAATCATACGGGTTTCACCAGAAGGCAACTTGATGGTAACAAACTTTCCATCCTTCGCCATCAACTGTGCAAAAGTTCCAGCACTACGAGCCATCACAGCACCTTGACCAGGTCTTAGTTCGATACACGAGATAATAGTACCCAATGGAATTTCACTTAAAGGAAGCGCGTTTCCAATTTCTGGGGCAGCATTGGCACCAGAAGAAATCTTCTGACCTACCTGCATCCCATTTTGGGCAACCACATATTTTTTTTCGCCGTCTTTGTACTCTACCAAAGCGATAAATGCAGTTCTATTGGGATCGTACTGAATGGATACAATAGTAGCATCAACACCCTGCTTATCCCTTTTGAAATCGATAACTCGATATCTTCTTTTATGACCTCCACCTCTGTGGCGCATGGTCATTTTTCCTTGACTGTTCCTACCTCCCGACTTTTTTAACGGAGCAAGCAAGCTTTTCTCCGGCTTATCAGTAGTAATCGCGTCAAATCCGTTTACTACTCTAAAACGCTGTCCGGGGGTTATCGGTTTTAATTTTCTAACTGACATTTCTTGTCTTTATAGATTACTGTAAAAATCAATAATATCACCTTCAGCAACATCAACAATCGCTTTTTTCAAAGCGTTTGTCTTACCATGTTGGATTCCGGTTTTGGTATAACGACTCCTACGATTTGGACCATAGTTCATGGTTCTCACCTTTTCTACAGAAACACCATAAGTGGCCTCAACCGCCTCTTTGATCTGAAGCTTATTGGCCGTTGGGTCAACGTAGAAACCATAACGATTGAAAAGCTCGCTATCCGCGGTCATTTTTTCCGTAATGATTGGTTTTATCAACACACTCATGATATTTTATTTCTTTAGGTTCGATTCTATTCCCTCCAAAGCACTCTCTGTCAATACTACGTTATTAGCGTTAACTATTTTGTAAGTATTTAACTCTGAGTTAGTTACAACTTCAGAACGCTTCAAATTGCGCGACGACAAATATACATTATAATTCGTATCGCCCAAGACGATGAGAGACTTTTTGTTTTCGATGCCGAGAGAGGACAAAAACGCCTTGAAATCTTTGGTTTTTGGAGCTTCAAAATTGAAGTCCTCCACCACTGTTATCGCCTTCTCTTTGGACTTCAACGTCAAGGCCGACTTTCTTGCCAAACGCTTTACGTTTTTGTTCAACTTTTGTTGGTAGTCTCTTGGTCTTGGACCGAAGATTCTACCACCACCCCTGAACACAGGAGATTTAATACTACCCGCCCTTGCGGTACCAGTCCCCTTTTGCTTCTTGATCTTACGGGTACTACCAGCAATCTCAGCTCTTTCTTTAGCCTTATGGGTTCCTTGTCTTTGATGTGCCAAATATTGCTTCACATCCAAGTAGATGGCATGCTCATTAGGCTCTATTCCGAAAACGTCATCAGAAAGGTCAACCTTTCGTCCCGTTTCTTTTCCTTTAATATCTAAAACTGCAACCTTCATTACTTCTCAATTGTTACGTAAGCATTCTTATGACCTGGCACAGCACCTTTAACTACAATAAGGTTTTTCTCAGGTACCACTTTCAACACTCTCAAGTTTTGAACTGTTACTCTTTCTCCACCCATTCTTCCGGCCATTTTCATGCCTTTGAATACTCGGGCTGGATAGGAAGCCGCACCAATGGAACCAGGAGCTCTCAATCTGTTATGCTGACCGTGCGTTGCTTGTCCAACACCTCCAAAACCATGTCGCTTAACAACACCTTGAAATCCTTTTCCTTTTGATGTACCTATCACATCAACAAACTCTCCTTCTGTAAAAAGATCAACACCAACAGTGTCTCCCAATTTAAACTCACCTTCAAAATCACGGAATTCAACGACTTTTTTCTTTGGAGAAGCACCTGCTTTTTTCGCATGGCCCAATTCGGCCTTGTTTGCACGTTTTTCTGCCTTGTCATCGAAACCTAGTTGAAGGGCACTATACCCGTCCACCTCTTCGGTTCTGACTTGGGTAACCACGCATGGTCCAGCTTCAAGAACGGTACATGGAATATTCTTTCCATTCTCGTCAAAGATGCTGGTCATACCGATTTTTCTTCCTATTAACCCAGACATATCTATTTAGTTATTAATTATTCTAGTTTTTCAATCGCCAATTTCTTGGCAAAAAAATTGGGTCAAAGAAAAGTTTCTGTGACCCAGATATTTTTCTTATTCCCGTTTTTCCCTCGCCCGCAGCTCAGGACATGTCCACCTTTCTATTAAAAGGCGTGCAAATTTACACTTTTATTTCGACTTCAACACCACTTGGAAGCTCTAATTTCATTAAAGCATCAATGGTTTTTGAAGAAGAGCTGTAAATATCCAACAATCGCTTGTAAGAACTCAACTGAAATTGCTCTCTAGATTTTTTGTTCACGTGGGGTGAACGCAAAACCGTGAAGATTTTTTTGTGCGTAGGCAATGGAATTGGTCCAGTAACCACAGCACCAGTTGTCTTAACCGTTTTTACAATCTTTTCGGCAGACTTGTCCACCAAATTGTGATCGTAAGATTTAAGCTTTATTCTAATTTTTTGACTCATCTTGCTGAAAAATTAAGCGGTTACTCCTTTTACTGATTTAATCACTTCCTCTGCAATATTGGAAGGGGTTTCCGCGTAGTGCGAAAATTCCATTGTAGAAGTAGCCCTACCTGATGAAAGGGTTCTCAAAGAGGTTACATAACCAAACATTTCTGAAAGAGGTACCTCAGCCTTAACAACTTTGGAACCTGCTCTATCATCCATGTTGTTCACCTGTCCCCTTCTTCGGTTCAGGTCACCAACAATATCACCCATATTTTCCTCAGGAGTCAACACTTCCAATTTCATGATTGGCTCCATCAATACAGCTCTTGCAGCTTTTGCAGCTACTTTGTAACCTAATTTGGCCGCAAGCTCAAAAGACAGGGAATCGGAATCCACAGGGTGGAAAGATCCATCTTTAAGGGTAATCTTCATACTATCCATCTCAAATCCGGCCAAAGGACCATTCTTCATAGCCTCTTTGAATCCTTTTTCTACAGATGGGATATATTCTTTAGGAATGTTACCTCCCTTGATTTCATTTACAAACTCCAATCCAGCTTTACCTTCCTCAGCAGGTTCCATGGTAAATACGATATCCGCAAATTTACCACGGCCACCAGTCTGTTTCTTGTAAGTTTCTCTGTGATTTGCTGTAGCGGTCAATGCTTCCTTGTACTCAACCTGAGGTTGACCCTGATTTACTTCAACCTTGAATTCACGACGCAAACGGTCAACAATAATATCCAAGTGAAGCTCTCCCATACCAGAAATAATGGTCTGGCCAGAAGCCTCATCCGTTTTAACCTGGAAAGTAGGGTCCTCCTCGGCCAATTTCGCCAAAGACATACCCAATTTATCCACATCAGCCTTGGTTTTTGGTTCAACCGCGATACCGATTACAGGATCAGGAAAGTCCATACTCTCTAGCACAATTGGGTGCTTTTCAGAAGACATGGTATCACCCGTCTTGATATCCTTAAACCCAACAGCCGCTCCAATATCACCAGCCTCGATATACTCGATAGCATTCTGTTTGTTGGAGTGCATCTGGTAGATACGCGAAATACGCTCTTTCTTCCCTGAACGGTTGTTCAAGATGTAAGAACCAGCATCCAAACGACCTGAATATGCTCTAAAGAAAGCCAATCGACCTACGAAAGGATCGGTAGCAATCTTAAATGCCAAGGCAGAGAAAGGCTCTTTTGGGTCCGGCTTTCTAGTAATTTCATTTCCTGTATCAGGATCAGTACCTACGATATCATCCTTATCCAAAGGAGAAGGCAAATAACGACATACGGCATCCAATAAGAATTGAACCCCTTTGTTCTTAAAGGAAGAACCGCAGACCATAGGAATGATAGCTCTATCCATAACCGCAGCTCTCAAAGCAGCGTGAACCTCCTCTTCAGTAATGGAATCTTCATCTTCGAAGAATTTCTCCATCAACTCTTCATCATACTCAGCAACCGCCTCAATCAAGGCAGCTCTGTATTCTTTAACCTCATCTTGCATTTCAGCAGGGATGTCAATAACATCGAAAGTAGAACCGAAGTTCTCATCGTGCCATACGATTGCCCTGTTTTTGGCAAGATCAACAATACCTTTAAAGTCAGCCTCTTCACCAATTGGCAAAACGATTGGCACCGCATTGGAACCCAACATTTCACGAACCTGCTTGCACACGTTCAAGAAGTTGGAACCTTGACGGTCCATTTTGTTCACGAAACCAATTCGAGGTACTTTATAGTTATCAGCCAATCTCCAGTTTGTTTCAGATTGAGGTTCAACACCATCAACCGCACTAAACAAGAAAACCAACCCATCCAAAACACGAAGGGAACGGTTTACCTCAACAGTAAAGTCCACGTGTCCGGGAGTATCGATGATATTAAAGTGGTATCCTTTTGCATCAGCTGTAGGCTGACCGTTTTCAGTTGGGAACTGCCATGTACAGGTGGTAGCAGCAGAGGTAATGGTAATACCACGCTCTTGCTCCTGCTCCATCCAGTCCATAGTCGCCGCACCATCGTGCACCTCACCAATCTTGTGACTTACACCTGTGTAAAAAAGAATACGCTCTGTAGTCGTGGTTTTTCCGGCATCAATATGCGCCGCAATACCTATATTCCTTGTATATTTTAAATCTCTTGACATTGTTTTGACTAGAATCTAAAGTGTGAGAATGCTTTATTGGCTTCTGCCATTTTGTGGGTATCCACTCTTTTCTTGACAGCAGCACCTTCTTCCTTGGCAGCAGCTAAAATCTCAGCAGCCAATTTTTGGGCCATGGATTTTTCATTACGCTTTCTGGCATAGCTGATCAACCATTTCATGGCCGTAGAAATTTTACGATCCGGACGAATTTGCATTGGGATCTGGAACGTAGCACCACCCACTCTTCTACTTCTTACTTCAACGTGCGGCATTACATTGGAAAGAGCATCTTTCCAAAGCTCCAAAGCGGTTTTCTCTTCGTCCTGGTTTTTTTCATCAACAATATCAATTGCATCATAAAAAACCTTGAAGGCAACGGATTTCTTTCCGTCCCACATCATCATATTCACAAAGCGTGTCACCAGCTGGTCGTTAAACCTTGGGTCTGGCAACAAAGGTCTTTTCTTCGCCTGTCTTTTTCTCATCGCTTCTTATTTTTTAGGACGTTTTGCACCGTATTTAGATCTACGTTGCGTTCTACCTGCTACCCCTGCGGTATCCAATGCACCACGAACAATGTGGTATCGGACTCCGGGTAAATCCTTAACTCTTCCACCTCTGACCAATACTATCGAGTGCTCTTGGAGATTGTGACCTTCACCAGGGATGTATGCGTTCACTTCTTTACCATTGGTCAACCTCACCCTGGCCACTTTACGCATGGCAGAGTTAGGTTTCTTAGGTGTAGTCGTGTAAACACGTGTACAAACCCCTCTACGTTGAGGGCACGAATCCAAAGCAGCCGATTTAATCTTCTTGGTATTGGTGACTCTTCCTTTTCGTTCTAATTGTGAAATTGTTGGCATTAAAATTTCTATTAAAAATCAAAACAACCCTCGTTTTGAGGGCTGCAAATGTAGTGATATTTCGGAATAATTCAAATCCTGAAAGATTAAATTTCAGGCACTTTGGAAAAATGGAAATAAACCACCCAAATCCCAGTTAGGTTTTTAGAAATTTATTCAAGAAGAAATGTGAGCGAAGCTTTACAGGTTTCCAGCAAATGTAATGACATTCACCAATCCATTTTCTGTTTTTAAATCGATGTTTTTGACCTTCATAAATTGCCTAACCTTCTGCTGATGCTCAGGAAGAAACAGGGACAAAAAATCCTTTTTCTTTGAACTTGCGTATAAAGGGACGCCGTCATCATGGGAAATGTAAAAATGGGTTTCATCAACAAAACGATGCGGAAAGGAAACAGCATGCGAGGTTTTAGCTTCCTTGCCCGCCTTAAAATGCTTGATGTTTCTAACAAGTAGATTGTAGTCGCCAACCCTCAAAACACCTTTAAGGTACCCTTGGGACTTCTCTCCCTTCTTATCCTTGAAAACTCCATAGACTTATTCATCACCTTCCAGCACACAGGAAATATTTACATTTTTCAACAAGGCAAGCGCCTTATCCTCTTGAAGATTGGTGTTCTTGATTTCAAACTCATCGTTAAAGGCATTATAGCGCATATACATATCACGCTCCTTTTTACCGTTGAAACGAATCTCACCACTTATAAACCGATCGTTAAAATAAATAGACCCGTCAATATCATCCAGGCCAAGTTTTTGCTCAACACCCAAATCGGCCAGTTTATCCCGCATCTGATTATAAAAATTTTCTGAAGCTGGATTGTTGCCAAAATCTGGACCCAAGCCCTGCAAGCCCTTCT
>JBCCUY010000155.1:0-7832 GCA_039196145.1 Bacteroidota bacterium | reverse complement strand
TGCCCCTAGACTCGTTTTTTTTGTAAACTGTTTTAAGGGGTGCCTTTTTCTCCCTTGGCTTAAAGAGCTGCTCCATACCATTCCAAAGTTTGGTAAATCCAGCACCGATATC
Source organism: Bacteroidota bacterium (assembly GCA_039196145.1). Taxonomy (GTDB): domain Bacteria; phylum Bacteroidota; class Bacteroidia; order Flavobacteriales; family Flavobacteriaceae; genus Flagellimonas. The sequence continues at coordinate 7,720 of JBCCUY010000155.1, read as the reverse complement.
AGTACCATTGAGTAATTGACGCGCATAAACATATCCCAAGAGTGCCCCTCCCAAGTGCGCCAATCTGCCCCCGACATTTCCCCCGTACGGAATCTGAATTAAATCGACCAACACAAAGAACACGCCCACATGCCAGAGTTTTACATTAAAAAAGATAATCCGGACCTCTTGGTTGGGAATATAGGCACAAACAAAAATCAGAACGGCGGTAACCCCTGCTGAGGCGCCTATCAAGACCGTATTGGAATCCAATAAGGTTGGGAAAATGTTATAACTCAAAAGGAATACCAATCCCCCTATAACGACTCCTAAAAAGTACACATTAAGAAATCGCTGGTTATCAAAAAGATTTAGAAAAATACGTCCTGCAAAGTACAGCATGATCATGTTCCAAAAAATATGTCCAAAGCCAGCATGAAAAAAGGAATAGGTAACCAAGGACCAAGGCTGGCCAAAAAATTCGCTAAAGTCCTTAGGAAGCTGGAACCAATCGGATATGGAACTTCCATATAAAGCCTTGGCCAAACCATCCAGGATAAAAATGAGCACGTTGACAGCAATGAGCTTTTCAGCTATGCTTAAACGCGCAAAATTATATTGGAATCCACCCTTAGCCATCTAATCCCATCTGTTTTGGTTAAACTGATTCTTTTTCCAGTACCACATCATCACGAAGCCTATCAAAGCGCCTCCAATATGGGCAAAATGAGCTATCCCTGTATTCACATTGCCTATTCCGAAAATTAAGTCACCCAACAATAACAAGGGGACAAAATACTTCGCCTTGATAGGAACAGGTAAAAATATCAACATAAGCTTTGCCTCAGAATACATAAAGGCAAAAGCCACCAAAATTCCGTATATGGCTCCCGAAGCCCCCACTGCCGGAGTGTTGTAAGCGCTTAAAAAATTATCTATGGTACTTCTTGGGGCTAAATTATACCAGTCGGGGCTATACTTGCCCTGGCTTAAGATATCTAGCACTTGGCTTTCTGACATTCCTGAATTGACCAGGGCACTTAAACCTTCATGGAACAAGTAAAAATTGACCCCGGAATGTAATAAGGCCGAACCCAGTCCCGCAGAAAAATAGAAAAACAAAAACTTGTTTCGCCCCCAAACCTGCTCCAATGGTGTACCAAAGGCCCAAAGCGCATACATGTTAAAGACAATATGCATTAGACCCCCATGCATAAACATGTGGGTTACAACCTGCCACCACCTGAAGTTTATATTTTCTGGAAACCAAAGGGACAACCACTGGTACATCTGGTCCCCATAGATTTGGGTGGCAAAAAACAGAATCACATTGATGATCAAAAGATGTTTTACGGCCTCGGTCAATCTACCCATTAGCTAAATTTTTTATCGATATCCCCCTCGGAGATAATAGTATATGTCAATTTTTGAAAAGGACTCAAAGCAGGTTCCTTACAGCCGAATAAATCGTTCACCAAAGCCAATTGTGATTCCTGATCCAGAACTTCCCCTGTTTTTACTGCCAAATTATGCGACAAGGTTTTGGCCAACATTTCAGCTTGGGACCACGAAGCCTCCTGATACCCCTCCCCGTAATCCGCAATTATGCGATCCAATACCGTGCCAATTCCACTTTCGGAGACCAATATAGGTACCCCTGTCACTTTTACAGACTCTTGGTCCAAGTTCTCAAACGCGAATCCCACATTGTTTAGACTTTCTCGCACCTCTTTCAAAAGCGATAACTCTTGAGGGGAAAACGAAAGTTCCAAGGGAAAGAGCAACTGTTGACTTACACCTTCCCTAACCGTAATTTCCTCTAGGAACTTTTCAAAAAGGATGCGTTCGTGTGCTCTATTTTGATGTACCACCAACATCCCAGATTTAATGGTACTTATCACAAATTTTCTTCGGAGTTGAAAAGTAGTCCCTGCCTGTGCTTCCAGCTCATCATCAGAATAAAAGGTTCCCTGAACCTCCATTTCTGTTTCAACCGTAAGACTGCTGAAATCATCGGTTTGCTCCGACGTTAGTCCCTCATAAAGATTCTCCCATCCCTTAACGTTTTGCTTTTGGTAGCCAGATTGACCACCAGAAGGTTTCGTCGATTCCTGAAAGGGATTAAAGGCAGCATCAACAGTAACCTTGGGCAATACCGCCCCTTTTTCTTTATACGCATAAGGCGTGTCCAAATTTGGGTCATGTTCAAAGTCCAAAACCGGGGCTACGTTAAACTGTCCCAAACTGTGCTTTACCGTGGAGCGTAGAATGGCATATAGGGTATGTTCATCATCAAACTTGACCTCTGTTTTGGTTGGATGGATATTGATATCAATCGATGACGGATCCACATCCAAATACAAAAAATACCCTGGGTATTGGTCTGGCTTGATCAAACCTTCAAATGCGGACACTACGGCATGGTGCAAATACGGACTTTTGATGAATCTGCTGTTTGCAAAGAAAAACTGCTCTCCCCGACTCTTTTTGGCATATTCCGGTTTAATGATAAATCCGGAGATCTTTACCACTTCGGTCTCCTCTTCCACAGGGACCAAACGTTCTTTCATTCGACTACCGAATACGTGGCTTATTCGCTGTCTAGGTTTGGATACTGGAAGATTGAAAATCTCGGAGCCGTTGTTATAAAAGTGAAATTCAATGTTGGGATGGACCAGGGCCACCCTATGGAATTCATCTGTAATATGCCGTAACTCAACTTGATTGGACTTCAAAAAATTACGCCGGGCCGGAATATTAAAAAACAAGTTTTTTACCGCTATGGAAGTACCCTTGGGTGTGGCTACCACATCTTGGGCCATAATTTTGCTTCCCTCTATCTTTAAGTGGGTGCCCACTTCCCTTTGTTCGGTTCGGGTGAGCATATCTACATGTGCTATTGCGGCAATGGATGCCAAGGCCTCTCCCCTAAAACCCTTTGTTTGGAGATTGAAAAGGTCTTGGGCGGTGGAAATCTTGGAAGTGGCATGTCGTTCAAACGAAAGACGGGCATCTGTTTCGCTCATTCCCACCCCGTTGTCGACCACCTGAATCAGGGCCTTTCCCCCATCCTTGACAATCAGCTTAATAAGGGTGGCGCCGGCATCAATGGCATTTTCCAACAATTCCTTCACTACGGATGCTGGCCGCTGGACCACCTCCCCTGCTGCAATTTGGTTGGCAACATGGTCCGGTAAAAGTTTAATGATGTCTGCCATTAGGAAGTCAGGAATATGGATAAATCAAAGTCTATGATGTAGAGAAACAGCACTATTAAAACCACCACAATTATAAGAAAACGAAGTTTTAGGTTTCTGTCACCTTCCGTCTTAAGATCATCCATAGCAGAGGTAATCTTATTTTTAAGTCCTCTTTGGGTGTGGGCCGTACTTCGATATTTATCGAGTTTATGTTCTATTTTATAAGGACTTCCTTCGCCTTTATAATAGCGCGGCGAATAGTTATATGTTCGGTTTTTCCTAAGTTTTAGAAAATTTCGCATTTCGTCCTTTTCGGTGTAGACTCAAAGGTACTTAAAATCGAAAAGCAAGTGGAACAAGCCATGCCAAAAAATGTTAACACTCCAAAGCTTGGTCCTTGGTTCGAAACTGTCTAAATGCTGGCCATTTTTATGGCGGCAATAGCAGCTTCGGTTCCCTTGTTTCCATGCTTGCCCCCACTGCGGTCTATGGCTTGTTGCAGATTGTCATCAGTGAGAACGCAAAAAATGACAGGAATGTCGTAGGCTATATTTAGGTCTTTTATCCCCTGGGCTGTGGCACTGCATACAAAATCGAAGTGACTGGTTTCGCCCCTGATCACACTCCCAATGGCGATGACGGCATCCACCTTTTTTGAAGCCAACATTTTTTTGCAACCGAAAGTAAGCTCAAAGCTACCCGGTACGTTCCATCTTATAATATTATCTTCGAGGGCACCACAATCTGTGAGTGCTTCAAAAGCTCCTTGGTAAAGGGCCTCGGTAATGGTTTCGTTCCATTCCGAAACAACAATCCCAAACCGAAGGTCCTTCGCATTTGGGATTGCTGTCTTATCGTAAACGGATAGATTTTTATTTTCAGTGGCCATGATGTTAGTTTTGGGCCAACCCAATCAACACCTCTATTCCATTTGCTTCCTGGGAAGAAGAAAACTCATCCTTGATACGCTCAAAGAATCCAAGTGCCTTTTCTGTTTGACCCAAGTTCATTGCCAAAACCCCTGCTTTATATAGAAAACGGGGTGTAGTATAATCATTGGTACTGTGTGAAATGGCCTTTTGATAGAAATCCAACGCATCTTCTTGTTGGTTCAATTGGGAAAAAGCATCGCCAATCCCACCTTTTGCCATGGCTCCAAGCACCTCATCATCCGACGAAAAACCATCCAATTGCGTAATGGCCTCATCATATTGCTGCAAATTCAAATAGGTCATTCCTGCAGAGTACTTGGCCAGATTTGCGGCTTTTGTGCCCTTGTATTCTTCTATAATATCAAGAAAACCATACTTGCCCTCAGCTCCATTAAGGGCCAAGCCAAATAAGGAGTCTTTTGCGGTCTCACTGGTAAGTGCTTGGTCAAAATACTGCTGCGGATAAAAAAGCTCATTGGCCGCCGAAGCTTCCTTTGGCTTTTGGATAAACTCATTATAACCTAAGTAGCCCAATACGGCAATCGCGATGGCTCCAATTGCCCCCAAAATATAATTCTGGTTCCGTTGAACCCAAGCTTCGGTTTTGGATGCACTTTCGTCCAAGGTGCTGAACACCTCCGCCGTTGTGCTGTTCTGCTCATCCAACTGAACTTCCTCTGCCTTATTTTTTGGTTTAAAACCTCGCTTCTTGTATGTTGCCATCCTTCATTTTATTAATCGCGCAAAAATAAAGTTTTTATCCAAAACCAAAAGGCAATTTATTCGTTATTTTTGGATTCTTTAATTGGTTTGCAACTCCTTTAAAATCCTATAGTTCCTTTAGCTTTTCTATGTTTTTAAAGCATTTATCCTTAGTTAATTATAAAAATTTCGACTCAAAAATTCTTGAATTCGACCCGGTGATCAATTGTTTGGTTGGCGATAATGGCGTGGGCAAGACCAACATTTTGGACGCGATATATCATTTGGCGTTTGGTAAGAGCTACTTCAATCCCGTTGCCACTCAAAATATCAAACATGGAACAGATTTTTTTGTTGTCGAGGGCACTTTTGAAAAGGAGGAGCGAACGGAAAAAATCATATGCAGCTTCAAAAAGGGGCTAAAAAAGGTCATCAAGCGAAATGGAAAGGCCTACGAAAAATTCTCTGACCATATAGGCTTTTTGCCCTTGGTCATCATCTCACCTTCTGATCGGGATTTAATTATTGAGGGAAGTGATACCCGAAGGAAATTTATGGATGGGGTAATTTCCCAATCCGATAAAGCTTATCTCCAAGACCTCATCAAATACAATAAGGTATTGGTGCAACGCAACTCCCTTTTAAAATATTTTGCGGCCAATACTACTTTTGATGGGCAAACCCTGTCCATTTATAATGAGCAACTCCATGGACTTGGTAGCACGATACATAAAAAGCGTTTGGAATTCATCCAGGCCTTTATCCCCATCTTTAAGGAACAGTATGCCCGTATTTCGGAAAAGGACGAACAAATCATGCTATCCTATCAAAGTCAACTTCAGGAAAAAAGTTTGTTAGAGCTATTGGAAGTTACCGTTGAGAAAGATCGGGCGTTGCAATATACCAGTGTAGGCATCCACAAAGACGACCTTAACTTTACCATTGGGGGACATCCCATTAAAAAATTTGGTAGTCAAGGCCAGCAGAAATCGTTTTTGATCGCCTTAAAACTAGCACAGTTCCATTTTATAAAGGAGCAGGCCAAGACCACGCCCATTTTGTTGTTGGATGATATTTTCGACAAACTGGACGAACATCGCGTGGCGCAAATTGTTTCTTTGGTGGATAATGATAATTTCGGTCAGCTTTTTATCAGTGACACCCATGGTGAAAGAACGGAAAAGGTGGTCAAAAACATTCAGCAGAGCTATAAAATTTTTACCTTGTAGAATGGCCAGAACCCTCTTGTATTGTCTTGTTTTCTTTTTGATAAGTTGCGCGGAGCAATCCATCCTAAAATCAGATTTGAAGTATTTAAATGGATATTGGGAAATAAAAAAGGTGGAATTCCCAAATGGCCAAACCAAGGATTATAGCATGAATCCGACCATAGATTTCATTCAGTTGGATAGCGATAAGGGGCTACGGAGAAAGTTGCAGCCGAAATTTGACGGAAGCTATCGGACTTCCAATGATATCGAAACATTTAAGCTCATCAAATCGGGCCAGAGTTATATATTGCGCTATGAGAAAGACCCTGAAAATAGGGAGGAAATATTGGTCCAACTGGACTCCCTTACCTTCACTATACAGAATGGGGAGGGCTTAAAATATACGTACAGCCGTTTTCAACCCATTCAAATTCCAAGGTAATGGCAAAAAGACAAAACTCCCATCTGCATCTAAGCGAAGCGCTAAATGAGTTCATTCAGGAAAACAAGCTGCAAAAAGGCATGGATAAAGTGGATGCAAGGGAAGCTTGGGTCAAATTAATGGGTAATGGGGTTAATAATTACACTACTGGTATAGAACTTAAAAACGAGACGCTTTACGTGTCACTCTCTTCCTCCGTGCTGCGAGAAGAGCTCAGTCTGGGCAAGACCAAGATCATTTCCATGCTGAACGAAGAACTGGGAAAGGAGTTGGTCAAAAAATTGGTGCTTCGCTGAGACAATGTTTTCAAATCATTTTCCATGAATATTATTACGAAAACCCCGCGACTGCTCATTCAGGAAGCAAATGTGAATGACACAGCCTTTTTCCTTGAACTTTTGAATACCCCTAGTTGGATTAAATTCATTGGCGACCGAGGGGTAAAAACCAAGAAACAAGCCCAGGACTATATCCAAAATAGTTTGGTGCACTCCTATGAAACCAATGGGTTTGGACTGTTTAAAATGGTCTTGCGGGCAACTACGGAACCTATTGGAATATGCGGTTTCATTCAAAGGGATTATCTGGACCACCCAGATATTGGGTTTGCCATTTTGCCGGCATATGAAGGGCAAGGATATACCTATGAGGCTTGTTCCAGTTTAATGGAATACGCAAAGCAGGAATTGAACATAGGAACAATTTTGGGAATCACCACGCCTACAAATACCAAATCCCAAAACCTTCTCGCTAAAATCGGACTTTTGGAATCCGGAAAGGTAATTCCACCTGGCAAAAAAGAGGAATTGCTATTGTTCTCCAACAAAAAAAGCCACCCTTAACGGAGTGGCCTTTGAGTATATTTTGTTGTGCTATTCTTAGAACACCTCTCTTCCCGAGAAGTGGAAAGCTCCTTCAATACCTGCATTTTCATCACTATCCGATCCATGCACCGCATTTTCGCCAATACTGGTGGCAAACAGTTTTCTAATGGTACCTTCTGCTGCTTCGGCGGGATTGGTGGCCCCAATCAAAGCTCGGAAATCATCAACAGCGTTGTCTTTTTCTAGAATAGCGGCTACAATGGGACCTCTTGTCATAAATTCCACCAACTCCCCAAAGAATGGACGCTCTTTATGGATGGCATAGAATTCCTGTGCATCCCTTCTGCTCAATTGTGTGTACTTCATGGCCACTGGCATCAGCAGTGGTAGTGGTGGTGTTGGTGACAGTGGAGGTGATAGCAGTGGCAGC